>NZ_KQ033901.1:4523532-4725741 GCF_000969705.1 Nitriliruptor alkaliphilus DSM 45188 | reverse complement strand
GCCCGGGTCGACCGCGTAGGTCTTCTCGACCAGGATCGAGTGGCGTAGCGTGTTGGTGAACGTGCACGTCACGCCGGTCGACACGCCGACCGAGACGGTCACCGCATCGTCCGCGAGGTTCCCGGTCGTGCCGTCGTCACACACGATGCTGGTGAGGTCCCACCCGTCAGGGATGTCGACCTCGGTGATCGTGTAGTCGCCGATCAGCAGATCCGAGAACGTCGTGCTGGCTGGGTTGCCCTCGCCCTCGTCGTGGTCGGCGGCGTTGAGCTCGAACTCCCCCGTCCCGTCGATGCCCGGTCCGGTGATCGTGAAGTCGAAGTCCTGGTCCTCGCCCGCGGGATCGGTCTCCTTGACGATCGTCAGTCCACCGCAGATCTCGAGCTCACCGGTCGTGTCGTCGAACAACGTGGCCGTGAGCGACTGCGACGAGCGGGTGTTGGCCAGGAACTGGGTGAAGCACTCGTCCGCGGGCTCCGTGCCCAGCAGCTGGGTGATGTTGACCGCGCCCTCGAAGAAGGTGTTGACCGCGAGCGGTTCGTCGTTGCCCCTGCGGTCGGGGCTGAACCACGGCGTCTCGACGACGGCCTCGCTGTTCGCGATCGCGCAGGCGGTGTCGGAGCCGAGTTCACCACCGGAGCAGGTGGAGCGCCGCCACGACGATGCCCCGTGGACAGCACCACAGCGGGAGCGGATGATGCCAGCATGTCCAGGCTGAGTCCGGGAGGGTTGCTGCCATGGCGAAGTTCCTGTTCAAGGTGAGCTACACCGCGCAAGGGCTGCAGGGCGTGTTGAAGGAAGGTGGCAACGCCCGCAAGGCGGCCGCAGAGGAGACCATCGGGAGCGTCGGCGGCACGGTGGAGAGCTTCCACTTCGCGTTCGGCGACACCGACGTGTTCATCATCGCGGACATGCCCGATGCCGCCGCTGCCGCGTCGGTAGCGCTGAACGTGAGCGCGACCGGCGCCGCGGCCGTTGAGACGGTGGCGCTCCTCGACCCCGACGAGGTCGACGCAGCCACGGGCGCCGACGTGAGCTACCGGCCACCGGGCGCGTGACGAGCTGGGCACGGTGCTCGATCGGAGCCGGTGCTCGCGATGGGTCCCTCGGCTCCAGCCGTGCTTGGTCGCGTCGGCGATCCCCTAGTGGGACACGTGGGCGGTGAAGCCGCCGTCGACGGCGATCTCGGCTCCGTTGACGTACGCCGACTCCTCGGAGATCAGGTACACGATGAGGGGCGCGATGTCGTCCGGTACCCCGATGCGCCCTTGTCCTAGGGCGGGGCCCTCATCACCGGAGCCGGGGTCCACCCGCTCGTCCGTGAGGTCGTGTACATCGCGGGGGACCAACTGGACGAGGCGGAGTCCGTGAGCCGCAGGCGCGTCGGGGAGGACCCCCCCGACACCCGACTCGCCGAGGCACTGATCGTCGAGCGCGACACGGGCGAGGTGGGCCTCGACCCCGTGCTCGGTCCACGGCTCCTGTACGGCGACGCGTCGCCCGATGTGTCGCGGTCGGGGGTGGTTCGAGCGCCGAGGTGGCTGCGACAGTGAGAGCGGCCCCCGGGGGCGTCGTCACGGGTCCGGAGGTGCTCGACGCAGGCCCCGAGATCACCTTCACCTCCACTGCCGTCGAACGGGTCGACGACACCCACGACCGGCTCACCGGCGAACTCGCCCTGCGCGGGGTCCGACGCAGCTGTGCGCCTCAGCGTGCAGGGCCGTCGGCCGATACGACGTCGAGCCATCGGGACGGGGTGAACCCGAACGCACGCTTGAACTGGCGGGTGAGGTGGCTCTGGTCGGCGAAACCTGCACGAGCGGCAGCCTCCGCCAGCGGGACGCCAGTCACGATGTCCTTGCGAGCGAGATCCAACCGCCGAAGCGTGCGGTACCGGTCCGGGCTGGTACCGAACGCTCGCCGGAAGTGTCGTGCCAGCGTGTACCGGTCACAACTGGTGATCGTCTCGAGTGTCGACGCCGGCGTCTGTTCGCGAGCGTGAGCGCGCAGGCACTCACGGGCGAGCTGAACGGCTCGAAGATCGATCGCCCCTTCCTCGCGCGCCTCCGATCGGGTTCCCATCATCGTGAGCGTGTCGGCGACGAGGGCGGCGATGTCTGCTTCGGCGAGATCGCTGATGGGGTCATCCATCGTCGCGAGGAGCGGCAGCAGATGGCTCGTCAGGGGACGCTGCGGTTGGACCGGGTCGGCGACGAACGGCAGTGCCCTGCGTCCGAGCGCGTCACGGAGCAGCTCCGGCGCCACGTACAGGATCCGGTAGCCGAAGCCTTCGTCGGAACCCGCGGCACCGTCGTGCAGCTCATCCGGATGCAGGACGTGGAGTTGCCCCGGTAGACAGGCGTGCAGGTCACCGCGGTAGCGGAACTGCTGCACCCCACCGGTCGTGACACCGATGGCGTACGTGTCGTGGCGATGCGGGGCGAACGAACAACTCGTGAGGTGCACCTCCGCGCGCTGCAACCGAGCGGTACCGGCACCGAAACGGATCGAGTCGCCACCTCTGTGGCTCGGGGCAGTCCCCCGAGGAGGTCGGAAGCTGTCCAGATCGAGGAGTGGTTCGCGCATGTCCCCAGCCATGGCCGAACAAGACGGGGACACCCCTGCGCCGTCGATGGCCGGAGGACTGTTCCTCGGTGTCGCCAACCCGAAGGCTTGGGTCGCGATCGCTGCGGTGTTCGCCAGCGCCCAGCTCGCCGACTCACCACAGGCCGACGCGGCTCTCAAGCTCGTCGTCCTGACCGGCATGATCGCGATGATCCACGTTGCCTGGTTGATGGCCGGCGCATCCATCGCTCCGCTGTTGCGCAACCCTCGACGAGCCAGGACGATCAACGCCGGCATGGCTGTCGCCCTGCTAGCGGCAACGATGCTCGCCTTCTTGACATGACCGGATCGCTGGCCCCGCGCATCGCACCGAGGTTCGGGTCGAGATGACGCTCATGACCCTGCTCACCAACGCGGGCAACCTGCGCCGGATCCAGGCGTACCGGCCAACGACCCCGCATCACGCGTCGGCAGCGTCGACGAGTGCGTCGAAGAGCCGTGTGGGTTCCTCGGCGATGCGGTTGCAGACGTACAGCCACCACTCCGTGCCGTACACGATGTACTCCTGCGTCGGGTGTCCCAGGTCGCGCATCTCATCGAGTCGCCCCGAATCGAGCCCCGCGAGCATCTCCACAACGTACGGCCGTTCGTGTGCGTCCTGCTGCTGGACGTACTCATGCAGGTGCGCCAACCGGTCTGCGTCGTGCGTCGCGATCGAGCACGCGTGTCCGCTGTCGAGCAGCTGGTCGACGTACCGGTCGAACCGGGTCGTCAGCTCGGGATCCTCTCGGGCCAATGCGATATCGGCCGGGGTGTCGTAGGCACCCTTGACCAGCCGGATCCGTCCGGGGCACTGCAGGACGCCCGCCAGGTCATCCTCGGTCCGGTGCAACCGTGCCGCCAGGGTCACGCCCACGTGATCGAAGCGCTCACAGAGCCAACGGTGATCCTCCAGGATCTGATCGACCCGGTCGTGGCCCTCCATCGAGATCAGCAGCTCCATGCCACCGGCCGCCGTCGCTTCGGCGATGCGCGCGACGTTGGCGCGACCGAGCTCACGATCGAGGACGCTGCCCAGGTGTGACAGATCGAGCGACACCGATCCGCCGAGCTGACCATCGCGCAGCGACGTGACCAGGTCGAGGAACTCGTCGGTCGCCGCATCGACCACCGCCCGCGTCCGAGCGCTCTCCCCCATGAAGTCGACCGTCACACGGTGGCCAGCTGCGCTGACCTGACGGGCCCGATCGAGGGCATCTTCGCGTCGGTCCCCGGCGACGTACCGCCGAGCGACCCTCGCAGCTAGGCGCCGCAGATCGGGATCCTTCGCGACGCGCGCCTTCAGCCCTTCATCCAGCGCCACTTTGCGTAGGACGTGCGCTGCTGCCGTCATGTTCGACCCGGGTTCCGTTCCCACATCGGCCTCCTTCGGGATGGCTGGCATGGTCAGTGCGACTTGCGTAGTACCAACCGGTCGGTATGTCACCGCATGGCAGGATCCGATGCCGCCGAATCGGCTGAACACCACGCCAGGCGCCGCATGCCCAAGAACGCGAAACCGGACGCACGTGGCGCCCTGCGCTCAGCCGCGCTTGAACTGTTCCACCGACAGGGCTACCCCACGACCTCCGTCCGCGTCTTCTACCGGGAACGCCGGTTCCTGTCGCCGGAGACCTTCGAGGCCATCAGGGAGAAGCGCGACCGGTTCGAGCGTCTGGTCACCGAGACGATCGAGCGCGGCATGAGCGAAGGATCGCTGGTCGCGGTCGAGTCGCCTCGCCTGATCGCGTTCGCCATCATGGGTATGTGCGCGTGGGCCCACGAGTGGTTCAACCCGCACGGGGACTTCACGGCTGACGCCGTCGCGTCGATGTACGCCGACCTCGTGCTCGCGGGCTTGCGTCCCTGACGCACGACCGCCTCGCGAACGGCTGGGCCCCCGCCGGGCCCGGGACGAGCCGACTGCCGGCGCCGAAGGCGAGCCCACGCCGCGGAACCCGGATCACCTGAACCCGTGGTAGCGGGTGGCGCTCACGGACTTCCGCCACGCGGCCACAACAGGTGCGTCCTGCTCGGCCAGGCACAATCGGCGCGTTCGTTCCGATGGGCCACGCTCCCGGTGTTCGAAGGGCGTTCCATGACCCGCTTTCGGCGCGTTCATTCCGAAACCATTGCGCAGGGCGGGTTCGTCCGGCACCATCGCTCTACATCGGAACGAACGATCCGAGGAGCGCGGCGGTGGGTACGACGGTGCAGGAACTCGGGGCGGCAGTGCGGCACGCCCGCAAACAGCAGGGTCTGGACCAACTGCTGCTGGCCGATCTCGCGGGTGTGTCCGACCGGTTCCTGCGCGACCTCGAACACGGCAAACCCACGGTCCGTCTCAAGGAGGTCCTTCGGGTGCTCGACGCGCTTGGGCTGACGCTGCAGGTCCGGCCACGATGAACGCCGCCGACGTCTACGCGGCCGGTCATCTCGTCGGGCACGTCACCCGGCAACCCGACGCGACCAAGTTCGCCTACATCGCGGGCTACGACGGGCCCGCATTGGTCCCGCACTTGCCGGTCGGCATCACAACATGGCCGGCTGGGGCTCTCCCTCCGCTTCTGTCGAACCTGCTCCCCGAGGGACGCCGACTCGAAGCGCTGCGGCAGCAGGTCAAGACGTCCCTGGACAACGAGGTTGCGCTGCTCCTGGCGATCGGCAACGACCTGGTCGGCGACCTCCAGTTCGTGCCCGCCGGCTCCCTCCCGGCAGCGTCGTCGGCCACACAGGTCGATCTTTCCCACTTCGACGCGGTCGTGTTCGCAAAGCTCCGAGGTATGCCGGTGTCGGGCGTGCCTGGCGTCCAGGACAAGGTCAAGCTCTCAGGGCGGATCTCACTCCCGGTCCGAGACAGCACCCTGTCCACCCATCTGCTGAAGTTCGGCCAGAAGGGGCTCCCCAGGCTGGTTCCCAACGAACGCGCGTGCCTCCAGGCGCTCGCACGCGCTCGACTCGAGGTCACCCAGGCCGAGGTGGTGATCGACATGACTGGCGAGCAGGCCCTGCTCGTGACACGGTTCGACCGGCACGCCACGGGCGGCACCGTCAGGGCCCTGCGGCAACTCGACGGTTGCCAGGCAGCGGGTCGCTACCCAGCCGACAAGTACGACCTCGACACCGTTGAAGTCGTAGGCGCACTGGCGGGCTTGTGCGCGAACCCCAAGGTGGCGGCGTTGCGCCTACTCGAACAGGTTGCCGCGTCCTACCTGATCGGGAACGGCGACCTTCACGCCAAGAACCTGTCGGTGTTCGACCGCGGCGAGGGTCTGGAGCCGACACCGGTGTACGACGTGACGTTCACGCACCCGTACGGCGACACCGACACCATGGCTCTGCCGGTCTGCGGTGAATCGAGGGTCGCCAAGATCGGGAGAGCAGCGTTCGCCGAAGCGGCGGAGCACTGCGGCGTCCGAGCAGCAGCGTTGGAGCGTGTCATCGACCGGCTTCTGGCGCGCACGAAAGACCTTCCCGAGCAGCTGTCGTCCGAGTGGCCGCGGGCCAGTGCCAAGTTCCAGCGGGTCTTGGAGCAGCGCCGCCATCGGTTGTCGCCGTGAGCGGGGTCTGCCCAGACTTCGGTGGACGGCGGTTGTGCGGGTCAAGGTCGCGAAAGCCCGTTCGAAATACGCCGAGACAGCACGAAACCCCAGGAGAACCTGGGGTTTCGTGGGGCGCTTCTCGCTGCAAAGTAGCGGGGGGACTTCGTGAGGCTTCGGTCTCCCAGCTTCCGAGTTGCGCATCCGCGCAGGTCAGCGCCGGTTGCCGGGGCTGCTGCCCCCATCCCGGGCGCTGCGACGTGACGCCGGTCTGCGAGGAACGGTGCGAGGAACGACGTGCCCACGAGGCTTCCCTCCGGTCGGTTCGGAGCGTACGCCGCCAGGGGGACGTCCTGCGTTCGGGCGCCGCTGGAGCATCGGTGCCAGAACTGCACTTCGAGGGACGCCTCCAGCGCGTCACGGCCAGCGTCGTCCTCGAGGCGGATCGCCAACCCGCTGGTCATGGTGACCGGCGCGAGCGGACCGAGCCGCTGGCCGAGTTCGACGTTCGCGTCGGTTCCGGCGAAGGTCCCCCACCAGGTCGTCCCCGCGCTGTCGGTCACGAGCTGGGTGGCGTCGCCAGAGTCGAGCCATCGGAACCGGTCACGCAGTTCTTCGGTGGCGGCGACGGCGCGTTCGGCCGGAGCCTGGTGCGCTCCCTGAGGTCCGCCGGTCACTCGACCGGCATCCACGTCAGGAGACACCCCTTTGCAGGGCGGAACCCGCTACAGCCTGGGTGCCGACAGCGAGAAGCAGATGATCAGCTGCGCATCAGCGGCGACCTGCGCGGCGGCTTCGAGCTCCTCGAACAGTCCGATGATCGCCTCGTCGTAGCCGTCTTCGTCGCCAGCACGTGATGCAGCCACGACGTCATCGAGCGCAGCGAGGGCCCGGTCTCCGGCGGCGGCCACGGGGACGAAGTGGTCGTCACGTTCCGCAGCCTGGTTGACCAAGGCGACCATCTCGGCGCTGACCTCACGCTGTTCGGCCCACATGTCCGCGAACTCGACGGCGGGAGCGTCGAGGTCCTCTGGCGGTTCGATCTGGTCGGACTTCTTGGCGTTCTGGTCACAGGCCCAGTCGAGCTGGGCGGCGAGCCGGTCGGTCTCTGGCGGCAGACCGGTGTCCAGCAGATCCTCCAGGCTGCGGCCGGCCTCGTCGGTCTGGTCGACCTGGTCGGCCAGCGACGGTGGCGCTTCGGGCTGCTCGGTGGCGCACCCGGCCGTGAACACCGCTGCTGCCGCTACGAGCGCGACGATGCGTCGCATGTGCTTCTCCCCGTCCGGTACGAGCCGGAAGCGTACGGGCCTTCGGGGCACCGGTGCACGGTCGTCCACAGGCGCGCGCCGGGCGCGTCTATCCGGCTCTTGGGTTGTTTCCGTGGGTCGCTGATGGGGTTCTGACGTGAAACGCCGCCTCCTACCTACGTTTCCGGCTGTCTAGGACGGTCACGTAGGAGGAGGCGGCGCGTGCACAGGGTATGGCGACGGTTGCTGGAGCTGGATGAGCTCACGGTGCTCGAATCGGTCGAGTTCGACCCGGACGCCCAGATGGTGATCGCGTCGGTGCGTCCCAAGGCTCGGGCCAAGCGCCGTTGCGGTCGGTGTGGCCGCCGCTCGCCGGGCTATGACCACGGTGAGGGACGCCGTCGGTGGCGTGGGCTCGACCTGGGCACGGTCAGGTTGGTGCTCGAGGCCGAGGCACCGCGAGTGACCTGCCGTGACCACGGGGTGGTGGTCGCCAAGGTGCCCTGGGCCCGGCACGGTGCCCGCCAGACCCGCGCGTTCGAGGACACCGTGGCGTGGCTGGCGACCAACTGCTCCAAGGTCGCGGTCACCCAGCTGACCCGGATCAGCTGGCGCACGGTCGGGTCGATCGTGACCCGTGTGGTGGCAGAGGTCGACGCCCACACCGACCGGCTCGATGGGCTGACCCGGATCGGCATCGACGAGATCTCCTACCGCAAGGGACAGAAGTACCTCACCGTCGTGGTCGATCACGACACCGGCCGGCTGGTGTGGGCCGAACCCGGCCGGGACCGGGCCACCCTGCGCAGGTTCTTCGACCTGCTCGGAACCGACCGCAGCGCACGGTTGACCCACATCTCGGGCGATGGCGCCGAATGGATCGCCACCGTGGTCGCCGAACGCGCCCCCCACGCGGTGCTGTGCGCCGATCCGTTCCATGTCGTGGCGTGGGCCACCCAGTGCCTGGATGAGGTCCGCCGCGAGGTCTGGAACGAGGCCCGCCGCCAGGCCGGCGGGATGGTCGCCTGGGGCAGCCACAGCGGGCTTCGCTACAACCTCTCACGCGGCGACGCCCGCAAGATCCAGCACTCCCGCTGGGCGCTGTGGAAGAACCCCGAGGACCTCACCGCCCACCAACGCGCCAAGCTCGACTGGGTCGCGAGGACCAGCCCGAAGCTGCACCGCGCCTACCTGCTCAAAGAGGGGCTGCGGTTCGCGTTCAAGATCAAGGGCGAGGCCGGCAAGCAGGCCCTCGATCGCTGGCTCGCATGGGCGCAACGCTGCCGACTGCCCGCCTTCGTCGCCCTCGGCCGCAAGATCAAACGTCACCTGCCCGCCATCCACGCCACCCTCGAGCACGGCCTGTCCAACGGGCTCATCGAATCGGTCAACACCCGCATCCGCCTGATCACACGCATCGCCTTCGGGTTCAAACACCCCCAAGCACTGATCGCCCTCGCGATGCTCTCCCTCGGCGGCTACCGACCCGCCCTCCCCGGACGATGACCCACGGAAACAGCAGAAGAGTCGTCTATCCACAGGCTGCTGCCGAACGGACTAGCTCGGTCGGACGGTGCGGTCTAGGTTCCCTCGCGTTCACGGGGGAACGTCATGACACGACAGCTTCGTGCCCGTTGGCACGACCAGCGGGCCGCCGCGTCCGCGGAGTACATCGCGGTCCTAGTCCTGGTCGCATCGCTGATCGCGAGCGTCACGTCGTTGACGCCGCTGTTGGCCGAGCAGCTGCGCAGCGAAGCGGACCGAGCGTTCTGTCAGATCGCGGTCACCACCAGCGGACCTGACGCGGTCGACGGCGGCTGCGAGACCGTCCTGGCCGGCGCCGAGGGGCCGACCAGTTCGAGGACCGCCCTCGACGGCGACCCTGACGGCGACTTCGGCGATGGCCTCGAAGACGGGCAGGCAGGCGTGCCGGGAGAGCACGGGGCCGACGGCGACGATGAGATGGTGCCGTTCTGGCTGCGAGATGACCGGCCGCTCGCGGGCGCCTCCCCGGCCGGTGACGAGCGCAGCACCGCCCGACGGCTCGGTGAGGGAATCGGCGGGTTCCTCAGCCAGGTCGGCGGGGTGGCGTCAGGAGCGGCCCGGCAGGTCGGCCAGATCGCCGGCGGCATGGTCGAAGGAGGCCGGTGGGTCACTGACTCGTTCCTGGTCCCCAAGCACGACACCTGGGTCGACAACCTCGAGATGGGACGCGCGGTCCGTGACAACCCTCGCGGGGCGCTGCGATCCATCTGGGACGGGATGACCGAACCGATCCGGTCCGACTGGAACGACGGCCACTACGGCTCCGCGGTCGGACGCGCGGGCGTGGAGGTCGGCTCGGTCTTCGTGGGCGGCGGAGCGGTCCGTGCGGGGCTGCAGCGGCTACGCAACCTGGACCGCGCGGCCGACACGCTGCGGGCCGCCGACCGGGCCGCCGATGCGCGCCACAGCGTGAACGCCGGTCGGGCCAGGCACGCACTGCTGGTTCGTCAGCTGCCGCCGGGCACCTCGTTGCACACGATGCGCAGAGCGATCGTCGACGCGCTACCGGCACGTGAGGACCTGGCGGCGGGCCTCCGCCGAACGCTCGCGGACGAACGCGGGTCAGCAGCGCTCGGCGGAAGAGGGAGCGGCCCGACCGTCAGCGAGTCGGTCGAGCGGTTCCTGACCGACGTGCGGGCAGGCAACGCCTTCAACGCCAAGCAGGCGAACGCCTACCCGTACCGGGAGGTCACCGTCGAGTCGGTGAGGCGCGGTCGTGACGGTCTGCCGCGCCGCAGCGCCGACGGCACCATCCAAACTCGCCGGACCCGGGTCGACAGTCTCGACCAGAACCGCGAGATCGTCGAACGCAAGTACACCCAGCTCCACCGGGTCCGTGAAGAGACCGCAGCGCGGTACATCCGTGAGACCGCCACCAAGTACCCGGAGGGTGCCATCATCCGAGGTGGCAACGGCCGCAACGCCCCACTGAACGGGCAGGAGCTGGCAGGTCAGCACGTGCTCGTGGTCCCAGCACAGAGTGGACCGCTTCCCCAGAAGGCTCGGAAAGCCGCATCCGACTACGACGTCATCATCCGCGATGTAGACGGCACCATCTTGTTCGACCCCACGCGATGACCGCGACCGGAGCTGATGTGACCGACAACGTGCAGGTGACCGTCGCCCGCTACGGCCGCCGGTTCAACACCACCAGGATGGAAGTGCACGACATCCGACGTGAGGCCAAGGTCCGCGAGCTCGATGCGGGCGGCGGGGAGTACTGGGCGGAGGTGCACCGCTCCGACGTCCCGACGCCGATCGGGGTGTTCGTCGACGGAGGCATGGGTGTGGTCCGGGTGAAGTTCTGCCGGCCGGAAGGTGACCTCGACCACGAGCTCATCTACGCACGGTGCGACAACGACCCGTCCAGGATGCGACTCAAGACGGTGACGATCTGGCGGGGTGGGATGCACCGCGGCGACCGCGCCGACTCGTGGGTGGCGAACTTCGACGACGGGAAGGGCTGGCGCCAGATCAACGACGACTACGGCGGGTACCGCGCCGAACCGGTCGACGGGCTCGATCCCCACGCGTTCGACGAGGACTGGCCAAAGGTCGGCGAGTACGCGGCCATCACCCGGCCCGGCCGGCCGCTGTGGAGCTTCGGCGAGCCACCGTTCGAACAGGTCGTCGCCGAGTCCGGCAGCGTGCTCCTCTCACCGGACCAGGCAGCGTAGGCCCACGGAAGAGGTGTGGTCGTGCGGGTGGCAACGCTCCGGTGAGGTGGTTGGCAGGCCGAACCGGAGCGGTTGGCAACGAGAACTGGAGTGGCTGGCAACGCTCCAGAAGTGACCCAGCACCACGCGGAGTGAGCCTCCCCCGGGACAGCGGACACCTACGGTGAGGCGACGAGGGTCGCCTCTGGAGGAGTCCGACACATGCCTCGACCACATCCCCCGGAGTTCCGACAGCGGGCCGTCGAGCTCGCTCGGCTGCGTGAGAAGCCGGTCGCACAGATCGCCGAGGACCTCGGCATCTCCGACAGCTGCCTGCGCAACTGGATAGCCCAGGCCGGCATCGACGAGGGCGCCACACCCGGCGTTACACGCGCGGAGAAGGCCGAGCTCGTGGAGCTACGCCGCGAGTTGCGCGTGGCCAAGATGGAGAACGAGATCCTCAAGCGCGCCGCGGCGTACTTCGCCCGGGAGAACGTGCTCCCAAAATGATCTACACCTTCATCTCGAACCGGTGCGGCGACCTTCCGACCTCGGTGGTCTGCCGCACGATGGGGGTGTCCACGTCGGGCTTCTACGCCTGGCGTATCGAGCCGGTCTCGGCCCGCGACTTGGCCGATGCGACGCTCACCAACACCATCTTCGACATCCACGCCGCGTCGTGTCACAGCTACGGCGCCCCACGGGTGTGGTCCGAGCTGCGGCTCGGTGACCGCCAGCTGCGCTGCTCCCGCAAGCGCGTGGAGCGGTTGATGCGTCAGGCCAACATCCGCGGGATCTACCGCCGCCGCGGCCGCGGCTGCACCGTTCGGGACCCCGCCGGGGTGCCGTCAGCCGACCTGGTCAACCGCCAGTTCGTTGCCGATGCGCCCGACCGGCACGGGCTGCCTTGATCTGCCGGAGGCCACGAGCGCTCAGAGTGCGAACGCGACGTCCATGGGTGCTGCGCACGCCGCGAACATGATCGATCCCGCATGTCGGTAGCGGCAGGAAGTCGAGCATGTCACCGTCGGCCAGGTCGAACCGGGGCGGGCACGCTTCAGTTGCTCGGCTCGTGGCCGATAGAGGTGTTGGGGGCGTTTGCCCCGACCAAGCGCGATATCGGGGAGATTATGGCAGCTGGACAGCCGTACGTGCAGACCATGACCCGTGGGGGGAATCCCGACGAAGTCATGCAACAGTTCATCGGCGCAGCAGCTGGCGCTGTAGGGTATACCGTGAACATGGGTGGCAACTACACACTCATACTGACGCGGAAGTACACCCCGCAATGGGCGATGGTGGTCGCCGTCGTCGGGCTGCTGTTCTTCCTGATTGGGCTGCTCGCCCTACTCGTGAAAGAGACTGAGACATTGACGGTGACAGTGGCGCCTTCCGATGGGCGCACCAGGATCAATATCACGGGCCAGGGCACCCCGGAGCTGATCTCGCGCCTCGAAGGCGTCGTCGTAAGCCTACCGGCCGCTTGAGGGCGGTGGGCGCTAGACCTCGTTCCACCGGAGGTACTCGTCCATTCTGCAGCCGATTCACGGCTTGCGGCCACAAGGGTGGCCCGCTGTTCGAGCTGCGTTGGCTGCTGGGCGTCGCGCAGGTACGACTTGACGACCAAGTGGTCGCCACGACCCTCGACCGGCTGCGCGAGGCTGGACGATCGAGGCCACGGCCGATGACCCGCCAGCCCGCCTCATCTTCTCGGCGCGGCACCACTCCGAGCTGTTCACGATCGACACCGGCATCCGGCGCAATCCCACAGCTTCACCGTCGGTGGCATGCAGCAGGATGAAACGAAGGCCGCGATCCTCCCGATCCAGGGCGATCAACTCCGCAGTACCCATCACCGCGTCGTCGGGGTGCGCCACGGGGGGAACACCACCTGTCGACCTTGCTCCAATCTTCCACCCCTGCGAGCACGAGTTCAGCCGAAGCATTCCGGGGATGACCGAGTAGGTCAGTCGCCCCGGGCCCAGGCCGAGCAAGGGCCGCAACCCTCCAACGACCTCTGGCAGCTATGTGCTGTACGGCCACACAGCAGCCAGCCCGCAATCACGGTCTCGATCGGGTCCTGCTGCCGCACCGCTCCACGAGGCAGCGGAGCTTCGTTCACGTCGTCGGTGTGTCACGCGCGGCGGGCCCGCCGTCGTGCCGTGGTGGCAGGGATGGTGGGGCGGTGTAGCTACGGAGCACGGCGGCGGGTTCGAAGCCGAACTTGGCGTAGAGGTGCTTCGGGGTGTCGTCGGTCTCGGCGCCGATGACGATCGCACCGGCGCCCCGACGTCGACTGCGGTGGACGGCATGTCGGAGCAGTTCCGTGGCGACCCCGGTTCCACGCGCTTCGGGCCGGACGAACAGGTCCTCGACGAGGCCCACGCCTTCCTCGCTGACCCAGATCGCGAGGCAGCCGGTGACGCGCTCGCCTCGGTGGGCGAGCAGGTACTCCACGTCGGGCCCCAGGCTGCGTCGCAGCGCCACGGCAGCCTGGGTCGAGGATGCTGGTCGCGGGGGGTCACCGCGGCGGGCGTCCTCCTCGAGGTGATCGGCACGGAACAGGTCGGTGATCGCCTGCCAGTCCGCGTCTCGGGTCGCAGGTCGAACGGGCGAGGTGGGCGCGTCGATCGGGGTCGTGGACGACAGCACGAGCTGGAGCTGGCACTCCAGCTGCCAGTCGTCGACAACGAGCGTGGCCTCCAGGGCTGGAGGCGTTGCCGTCTCGATCAGGATGCGGCGGCGAGCCGCGGTGCACGGCGTGCGGTCGGCCCCGATTAGCTCGTGGAGGGCCGCACGAGGGTCGCCCCGGACACGATGCACGAAGTTGCCCAGTGGATGATCCGGAGCCGTCGGGTGGCTCACCTCCTGGAAGTGGCGGCGCTGAACGGTTCGCCCGCCAAGTGACCAGAATCCCACGACCGTGCGCTCGAAACGGGCGGCGAGCGTCCGTGCGTCGAGCGATGCCATCGGTGCTCCACTCGTGCTGTTGGTCGGCGCACGGCACGTTAGGTGCGCTCGTTGTCCTCGGTGGCTCCGCGCGCAGAGCACGGCTGACGATGGACTGGAGATCTCACAGCGCCCGGAGGAAGTCGTCGAACGACCGGCTCATGAAGGCCGCCCCCAGGACTTGGGGCATGGTGGCCCGGTGGTCGATGTCACCGTGGTGGTCACCGTCGGGCAGCAGGTTCACTGCAACCCCGTCCCCTGTCGAGGTGATCCGAAGGGTGACATCGTCGACCTGGACGGTCCTGGCACCTGGCTGGTCGGGCTGGGCCTGCTCCAGGAGGGCAGGGACCGCGATGGTGAGCCACCGTGGGTCGGCATGGTCGTCGCCGGGGCCACTGATCATCAGGGGTGCGCTCCAGCGCACGAAGGCCTCGACGGGCTCGCGGAGCCCCTCGCCGAACTCGGTCAGCTCGTAGATCGGGCGGGTGGCCTCGGTACTGCGCGTGATGATCCCGAGTTCCGCCAGGCGGGCGAGCCGTTCGGTGAGCAGGTTCGTCGCGATGCCGGGAAGCCCGTGCTGCAGGTCCCTGAACCGCGCTGGCCCCATGAGGAGTTCGCGCACGATCAGCAGGGTCCACCGGTCGCCCACCACGTCGAGCGCCCGTGCGAGACCGCAGAACTGGCCGTAGTCCTTCGCCATCCCGAACCCGATCGCCCACGAGAGCTCGTCGCTTGATAATCTAAAGTGTACCGGGAGAAGGGGGTCGGATGGTCAGGCTGGGGTCCAACGAGGTCCACTACGTCGACGCGGGCCGAGGACCCACGCTCCTGATGCTGCACGGCAACCCGACCTCGTCCGTCGTGTGGCAGCAGGTGATCGACCGGCTCTCGCCCTCGTTCCGTTGCATCGCTCCTGACTACCCGGGGTTCGGCAGGTCGGTCGCGGGCGACGGGTACGGCTTCTCACCGCAGGAACATGCTGAGGTCGTCGCCCAACTCATCGAGCACCTCGACCTGCGCGACTACACCCTCGTGATGCAGGACTGGGGTGGGCCCATCGGCATCGCCGCCGCCTCCCGCGACCCGTCGCGTGTGTCCGGGCTCGTCATCGCCAACACGTGGGCCTGGCCCCTGAACGGCATCCCCAAGGTCGAGGTCATGTCTCGGCTGCTGGGCGGCCCGCTCGGACGGTTCGCCATCAGACGGTTCAACCTGTTCGTCAACGCGACGCTTCCGATGGGCCACCGTCTCCGCGAGCTCTCAGCGGCCGAGATGGAGCAGTACCGCGCGGCGTTCCCCACGCCGGCGGCGCGAGTGCCCACGGCTGTCTTGCCTCGTGCTCTCACCAAGGAACGCGAGTTCCTCGCGCACTGCGAGGCCAGCATCAGCCACTTCTCCGACCTCGCGGCCCTCATCGTCTGGGCAGATCGCGACATCGCGTTCGGTCGCAAGGAGCTCGAACGCTGGCAGCGGCTGTTGCCCCACAGCACCACGGTCCCGATCGCTGGCGCCGGTCACTTCCTCCAGTCCGACGCCCCCGATGCCGTCGCTGAAGCCATCGCCGCCTGGGCCGGCGTCCAAGCAGCCGACGGACCGGGCGTCGGAGAACCGAGATGACAGCACCACGATGACCGAAGATCGATGGCAGCCCGAGGTCGCCGAACGTATGACCCAGATCGGCGCGCATCTCGGAGCGCGGCCGGGCCACATGTTCGGACACCCAGCCTTGTACGCGGGTCGTCGCCTGGCCGTCTGCGCCTACGGCTCCGGACTCGGTTTGAAGCTGCCCGCGGCGCGAGTCCGCGAGCTGATCGACACCGACCGAGCCGTGCACTTCGAGCCCTACGGCAAGACACGCATGCACGAATGGGCCCACGTACCCGCCGCCACCCGCGACCACGTCGACGAACTGACCAACCTCATCACCGAGGCGATCGAGTTCGCCCACGCGGCAGGCAGCTGATTTCATTCATCGTGGTAGGTCTCTGGCGATGAAGGGGCTTGGGGCCCGGGATGCCTGCTCCGGTCGTGTGCATGCGGCCCTCGGGGCCGAGCGGATGGGTCGACCTCGGGGTGAGTGCTGGTCGGCCGATGGCGTGCAGGGTGCTTCCGGTCGGGCATCATCGTTGTCGCACATCGGGCGGACGATGGCCTGGGTAGCCGGCGAGATCCTGATCGCACGACAACCGATCATGACACCCGACCTCGGGACGGTGGGGTGGGAGCTGCTCGACCTGCCCCCCGAGGGGCTCGTGCTGGAGGTGCTCGAGGACGTCACCGACCCCGAACGGCTGCGGCCGGTGCTCGAGCGCAGGAGTTGTGGACAAGCCCGCATCTCGACTCCTTGCTCTACAGTCCTAGCGGCTGAAGGGGATGAGGTGTCGAAGGGGACCGAGCGCTTCTTGCTCGTCGCGGTCATCATCCTGCTCCTCGAGCGGGTTCTGTTCTACGTCATGACGGTGCCAGCTCTGGCCTACTGAAACTGGTCACGAGGGACCGGCATGCTCCATCGCCCGAGGTCACGGGTACCCGTCCGTGCACTGCCAGCACCGGATCCCGCGGGGGGGCTACGGCGAGGAGGAAGCCGAGGGGGTGGGTACCTGGAAGGCGACCGTGGCTCCGGGTCCTGGCTCGATCCAGATGGTGCCTCCGTGGGCCTCGATCAGCTCGCGGGCGATCGCCAGTCCGAGGCCGGCCCCGCCGCCGTGGCGCTCGCGGGCTTCGTCTGCTCGTGAGAACCGATCGAAGGCGCGTTCGACGAACTCCGTGGGGAAACCCGGCCCATCGTCGTGGACACGCACCTCGCCGGTCTCGCCGTCGGTGGTGAGCTCGAGCGTGATCCTGCTGTGGGGCGGAGCGTGCCGCATCGCGTTGTCGAGCAGGTTGCGAAGGACCCGGTCGAGCGCCCTGGCGTCGCCGTGCACCGGCACGGAGCCGTTCGCCTCGAGGTCGATCACGACGTGCTGCCGAGCGGCGACGGGGGTCAGCGCCTCGGCCGCACCGTCGGCGAGCTCGGCCAGGTCCAACGGGATGTGCTCGAGCCGCACCTCCCCGGCCTCGAGCCCGGTCAGCACGAGGAGGTCGTCGACCATGCCGCGCAGCAGCTTCAGGTCGGTGGCCATGGCCCGCAGGTAGCGGTCCGGGTCGGCCGCCACGCCGTCCTGCAACGCCTCGACGGCCGCTTGGAGGGTCGCGAGCGGCGTCCGGAGATCGTGGCTGACGGCAGCCAGCAACCGGTGACGCGCCGCCTCATCGCGCTGGCGCTGACGTTCGAACGCAGCCAGCTGGTCGACCATCCGATCGACGGAGCGGGCGAGCTCCCCGACCTCGTCCGACCGATCGATCCCGGTGCGGACCGCCAGCTCGCCGTCAGCGACACGACGGGCGGTGCGTGCCAGCTGCCTGAGGTCGGCGGTGAGCGGCCCCGTGACCCCGATCGCGACGAGCAACCCGAGCCCGGTGCCGAGGGTGAGCGCGGCCAGCACGACCCGGGTGTCGGCGGGGGTCAGCACCATCGTGCCGGCGGCGGCCAGCACCACACCGCTGGCGACCGCGACGGCGGCCACCGCGACGGCGAGGATCGTCCACCGCAGCGACGACAGTCGCCGGTGGATGCGCGTCAGCCACCAGCCCACCGATCCGGCCGCGACCGCGGCAGCGGCGAAGGTGCCGTACAGCGTGAGACGGTCATCGGCTGAAGGTCGCATCGCGGCCTCGCTGACGACCAGCGCGACCACCACGACGGCGATGCACAGGGCGAGGACGGATCTCATGGTTCGAAGCGATAGCCGACACCCCGGACGGTGATGAGCCACCGCGGTTGACCGGGGTCCGGCTCGATCTTGTGACGCAGGTGCCCGACATGCACGGTGACGGTGGCGGGGTCCTGCCACTCCGGGGAGGAGTCCCACACGCGCTCCAGGAGTTGCGCCCGGCTGAACACCTGTCGTGGCGAGCGTGCGAGGAACAGCAGGAGGTCGAACTCACGTCTGGTCAGCTCCACGGATACCCCGTCGACGCGCACCTCCCGGGTGCGCTCGCCGATCTCGAGGGGGTCGAAGCGCAGCGTCTGCCCGGCGGTCGTGGGCGGGGAGGCGACGCGGCGAAGCACCGAGGTGACACGGCGGGTCAGCTCCCGCGGGGAGAAGGGTTTGACCACGTAGTCGTCGGCGCCGAGGTCGAACCCGAGCACCCGGTCGCCTTCCTCGCCGCGGGCGGTGAGGACGATCACCGGCGTGTCGCTGGTACGACGCATCTCGCGCAGCACGCTGAGCCCGTCCACGGCGGGGAGCATGAGGTCGAGCACGACCAGATCGAACCGGCCCTCGTCGAACTGCGCGAGCGCGGTCTCGCCGTCGGCGACCGCGACGACCTCGTGACCGTCCTGTTCGAGGTAGCGGGCCACGACCTCCCGGACCATCGGCTCGTCGTCGACGAGCAACACCCGCGCCGGGGCTTCGGCGTGGTGCAGTGACCCGATCGGTGTCTTCACGCCGTGATCCTAGGGAACCTCGTCGCTTCCGGCCTGCTCCGGCCACGCCCTCCGGGTGGCGGGCGAGTATCGAGCCACAGCCGCCGACGTCGCGTCGACTTTCTCGGAACTTGTGCAGAGCTTGACCGCCGGTTGCTCCTGAGGCGGCTCACTGGTCCGTACCGATGCTGCGGCGTCGGACCGACGTGCGACGTGGATGGTGGGCCCTCCCATTGAGCGACTTGACCGGACCTCGCGGGACCCGGTTGGCGGCACCGACCGCTGGCCTGCTGGCCGTGGCCGTTGCGCTCGCCACGGCGGAACTCGTGGCGGGGATCCTGCCCGGTGGGCAGTCACCCCTCGCGGTGGTCGCGGACCGGATCATCGTCCTGATGCCAGCCGTGGTCGTGGGGCTCGCCCTCGATCTTCTCGGCACGGCCAACCGACCGGTCCTGCTCCTCAGCATGTTGGGGGTGTCCGCGGCTGTCGGTGCGTCGATCGGCCGCTGGGCGGCCCGGTGGCGCTGGGCAGCGCCGCTCGGGTTCCTCCCCTTCGTGTTGCTCGGCACCGCCGCCGGGATCGCCGACCCGCTGCTGCCGACGGCGACCGCAGTCACCGCCCCACCGGTCGGGGCGCTCGCCGGCCTGATGGTCCTGTGGCGGTTCCCTGGCACCGCCGCGGCGGGAGGCGGCGACCCCTCCGAGCCTGGTGAGGAGGTGGCGCTCCCCGACCCCACCGCGCCGCCAGGGCCCACGCGTCGGGACGTGCTGGTGTGGGCCGGCCCAGCGGCCGGTGCCGCCGTCGTGTTCGCGGTGACCGGCCGGACCCTGCAGATGCGAGCAGCTCACGGCAGCCTGCCCGACGAGTTCGCCCTGCCGGCGCCGGCAGATCCCTTGCCACCCCCGCCCGCGACGACGTCGCTGGACGTGGAGGGGATCTCGCCGCTGCTCACCTCGAACGACGACTTCTTCCGCATCGACACCGCCTTCCGCGTGCCCCGGATCGACCCCGACGCCCACGTGGTCCGGATCACGGGCCTGGTCGACCAGCCCTACTCGCTGTCCTACGACCAGCTGCTCGAGATGGCCGACACCGAAGCCGACGTCACCCTGACGTGCGTCTCCAACGAGGTCGGTGGCGGGCTGATCGGGAACGCCCGCTGGCACGGTGTCCCCCTCGAGCGGGTGCTCGAGCGCGCCGGCGTCCGAGCCGGCGCAACGCAGGTGGTGGGCCGTGCCGTCGACGGCTGGACCGCCGGCTTCCCGCTCGAGGTGCTCGACGGGCGTCCCGCCCTGATCGCGGTGGGGATGAACGGCGAGTCGTTGCCGGTCGAGCACGGCTTCCCGGTCCGGCTCGTGATCGCCGGCCTGTACGGCTACGTGTCGGACACCAAGTGGCTCGCCGAGATCGAGCTCACGACCTTCGACGCCTACGACGCCTACTGGGTGCGGCGCGGCTGGGCGCGTGAAGGTCCGATCAAGACCCAGTCCCGCATCGACGTACCCCGGCACGGCGCGAGCCTCGCCGCGGGGCCGGTCGCCGTCGCTGGCGTCGCCTGGGCCGGCGATCGCGGCATCGAACGGGTCGAGGTATCCGTCGACGATCGTGCCTGGGAGCAGGCCGAGCTCGCCGACGAACTCGCGCCGACCACCTGGCGCCAGTGGCGTCTCCGGTGGGACGCCGAACCTGGCGAGCACACGCTGCGGGTGCGCGCGACCGACGGGACCGGCGAGACCCAGACCGACCAGGTGAGGCCGCCAGCTCCGGATGGCGCGACCGGCCACCACACGATCCGCATCAGCGTCGCCTGAGTTGGTCGCCGCTGGAGCGCGGCGACCAACGCAGGCGGACACCACCACACCGCAGGAACCCGAGGAGCCCACGATGTCCGCGACCAGTCAGACCCGGCCGAGCCTGTGGAGCCGCGTGCGTGCCCATCCGCGTCGACTCGTCGTCGGTGGGGTCGTGCTCGTCGGTGCTGTCGCCTTCGTGCTGTGGTGGTTCCAACCCCAGGCGCTGCTCTTCGACCGGGTCGTGGACGAGGAGTTCCCCGCGGTCGCCACGGAACCCTCGCCCGAGCCGTCCCCGGCCGAGGCCGAAGCGGGGGAGGCAGGCGACATGGGCGAGGCTGACGATCCGCCACCGAGCCTCGAGGAGGAGGGTGCAGCGGAGGACACCGTGGCGGCCGAGGAACCCACCGCCCCTCGGATGCTGTCGTCGGGCAGGTTCGAGTCTCGCAACCGGTACACCGTGACCGGAGAGGCGACCGTCCACGAACTCGAGGACGGCAGCCGGACCCTGCGGCTCGAGCCGTTCGAGTCGACCAACGGTCCCGACCTGTACGTCTACCTCACCACCGCTGACCACGCCGATGACGACGCCGCGTTGGCGGCCGACTTCGTCGACCTCGGCGACCTGCGCGGGAACATCGGCAACCAGAACTACCCGATCCCCGACGGCGTCGACCTCGACGTCTACGACACCGTCGTCATCTGGTGCGAGCGGTTCACCGTCGCCTTCGGCGCCGCCGATCTGACGCCGCGAGCCGAGTAGCTGTCGCCGACGCGCGGCATGACGTAGAACTCCAGCGAACGGAGCACGAGGAGGCCGCCAACGCCCGTGGCGACGAGACACAGGCTTGCCGCGAGGATCATGGGATGTGATCGTTCGGGCCGCGACCACGCCAGACGAGCGGCCACGCCCGATCCGGCCACTCCCACACCGGTCAGTGCCGCTCCGACGAGGAAGCGCATCGGCTGACCGACTCCCCACCCTCTGAAGCTGCGTACGGCGTCCGCGAAGGCGAACACGAAGAACAGCACTCGCGGATCAGCTACCGCGGCCCTGGAGTGATGGTGACCGACGCGAGGGTGGTCACCCGCTCCCTTCCTCGTCGAGGGTCCCGGGCAGGTCGAACGGTTCCAGCTCGTCGCCGCCGAACGCGATGATGTCCGAGATGAGGCCGTCGCGGATGGTCAGCACGTCGACGGCGAACAGCCGGAAGTGGCTGTCGCCGGGCCCGCGTACGTAGTTGGCCACGGCGGGCTGGAGGTTCGCGCTCGTGGCGAGGGTGCGCAGCTCACCGAACTCCGGTGACCCGAGCCCGCCGTCGACCCAGGCCTGGACGCAGGTGTCGCGGCCGACCCAGACGCCCGGCTGCGGGGGCATCGCGAACCGCAGCTCCTCGTGGAACAACGCCTTGAGGGCGTCGATGTCGGTGCGATCGGTCGCCGCCATGTACCGCTGGACGAGGTCCCGTTCCTGCCCGCTGGGCTCGGTCGTCGGCGTCCAGTCCGTCCTGTCGCCGGGCAGGTGCGTGCGCATCGTCACGCGTGCACGTTGCAGGGCGCTGTTGGCGGACGCGACGGAGGTCTCGAGCAGGGACGCTGCGTCCTTGGCCGGCCAGCCGAGCACGTCGCGGAGGATCAGGACGGCGCGCTGCCGGGGTGGCAGGTGCTGCACGGCGACCAGGAAGGCGAGCTCGATCGTCTCCCGGGTCACGATCGCGGCACCTGGTTCCTGCTGCCCCGGTGACCCCACGAGGAACCGGTCGGGAGCGGGCTGCAGCCACGGGACCTCGCCCTGGCTCGCCTCGTCGGCCAGGGGCAGGTGGGTGCGCTCGGGGCGACGGTCGAGGAAGTCCAGGCACGCGTTGGTCGCGATCCGGTAGAGCCACGCCCGCAGCGGGGCGCGGCCCTCGAAGGTCTCGCGGCGGCGCCAGGCCCGCAGGAACGTCTCCTGGACGAGGTCCTGGGCGTCCTCGTAGGACGCCAGCATTCGGTAGCAGTGCACGTGCAGCTCGCGCCGGTGGGGCTCGACGAGCTGGGCGAACGCGCCGGCGTCCTCGGTGCGCATCGTGGCGATGACGGCGTCGTGTGTCGGTGCGACGGACGCTTCGGACATCACGGGACGGGGGCTCATGGGGCGGCCTCTGGTCGGTTACAACCTACGACGGTGGCCGCGCCTGATGTTCATCGGTCCGCGCCCTGGCGGTCAGCTCCGCCGGTCGGGGCGCAGCACCGCGGCGTGACCACCGCCGCGCCGCTCGGGCTCGGCGGCACCCAGCATGCGACCGTCACCGAGCAGCTCGATGCCGGTCGCCGCGCCGATCTGAGCGACGTCGCTGAAGGCGTGGCCGAGCGCCTGGAGGGGTTCCCCGAAGGTGCTGCGGTAGGCCGGTTCGGCCGGCACGACCGGGATGTTCAGCGGAGCGGCCCGCGGCGCGGCGATGGCGTCGGGCAGCGAGGCATCTCGACCGAGCCGGTGGGTCAGGATGCCGGCGACCGTCGTGATGATCGTCGCGCCGCCCGGCGAGCCGACCGCCACGATCGGTTCGCCGTCCTCCAGGACGATGGTGGGGCTCATGCTGCTCCGCGGACGCTTGCCGGGTGCCGCCAGGTTCGGGCTGTCACCGTCGCGGTTGAAGTCGGTGAGCTCGTTGTTGAGGATGAAGCCACGACCGGGCACGGTCAGCGCGCTGCCACCGGTCTGCTCGATGGTGAAGGTGTAGGACACCACGTTCCCGGCGGCGTCCGCGGTCACGAGGTGGGTGGTCGAACCCGACGCACCGGACGTCGCCCCGGCGGCGGGGGTGCACGGCCCGTCGTCGTGGGGGCAGGGGTCGCCGGGTGCCACCGGCTTGTCCGCGGCCCGCAGAGGATCGACCAGGCTCCACCGCTCACCCGCGAACGCCTCCGAGAGCAGGCCGGTCTGCGGGACGTCGACGAAGCGGTCATCGGCGACGTACGCGTTGCGGTCGGCGAACGCCAGCGCGGACGCTTCGAGGAAGCGGTGCTCGAACTCGACCGGGCTGAGCGACGCGAGGTCGTCCTCGTGCTCGAGGATGTTCAGGATCTCGCCGACTGCGATCCCGCCGCTGGAGGGCGGGGGCATGCCGGCGATCTCGTAGCCGAGGAAGGTGCTGGTGGTGGCCTCGGGGCGGCGCACCTCGTAGCTCGCGAGGTCGTCGGTGGTCAGGAGGCCGGGCTGCCAGGAGTCGGCGGCGCCGGCGGTCGTCTGCGGATCTTGGACCGTGGCGACGATGTCGTCGGCGATCGGTCCGGCGTAGAACGCGTCGACGCCACCCCGCGCGAGCTGCCGGTAGGTGTCGGCGAGGTCGGGGTTGCGCAGGATGCTGCCGACGGCGGGCACCTCGCCGTCGTCGAGGAACAGGTCGGCGGTGGTGGCGACCTGCCGGAACCGGTCGAGGTTGGCGCGGGTCTGGGCGGCGAACGTCTCGTCGACCACGAACCCGCGCTGGGCGAGCGTGATCGCCGGCTGGAGCACCTGCGCGAGGGGCTTGGTCCCGTACGCGTCGAGCGCGGCCTGCCAGGTCGCCACCGTCCCCGGGGTGCCCACCGACAGGCCGCTGTTGACGGCGTCGGTGAAGTCGGCGGTGTTGTCGACGAAGACGTTCTCGTCGAACGCAGGGTCGTGGGGCGCCTCCTCGCGACCGTCGATCACGATCACCTCGTCGAGGTCGGCCACGTAGGCGACCAGGAAGCCGCCCCCGCCGATGCCGCCGGAGTACGGCTCGGTCACCCCGAGGGCCGCCGACGCGGCGACCGCGGCGTCGAAGGCGTTGCCGCCCCGTCGGAGCATGACGAGCCCCGCGTCGGTCGCATCGGGATCGACGGTCACGACGGCACCACCGGTGCCCGTGGCGACGGCGTCCTTGCTCGGTGCCGGTCGGTCGGCGTGCGCTGGGACGGTCGTGACCGCCAGCAGCACCACGCTCGCAGCAGCGGCGTTCCTCAACCTGCTCATCGTGTCCCCCCCGGGTCGGCGGCGAACGCTAGACCCGTCTCGTCCGCCCGACCCCTGGCCAGTGGTACAGGCGGCCGCCCGGGGACGGCGGCGGGCGGACCCCCCTCAGAGGGTGACGGGCGACGTTCCCGACACGGGCACGTGCGGGCGGGGTAACACCGACGAAACGCGGGCCACGCACGGTGCCCGCCATGGAGACGACCCCCGCACAGACCTCGTCCGCGACGAGCACCGATCGGCACGCCACCGTTGCCGACGGCCGCCGCACGGTGGTGGTCGTCGGCAACGGGATGGTCGGACACGAGCTGGTGCGCCAGCTGGTCCGGGTCGAGGCCCCACTGCGGATCGTGGTGTTCGGTGAGGAACCGCGCCCGGCCTACGACCGCGTGCGCCTCAGCGCGTACGTCCCGAGCCGCGATCTCGATGCGCTCGCCCTCCCCGAACCGGAGATCTACGACCACCCGGACGTCGAGCTGCGGGTCGACACGCGGGTGACCGCGATCGACCGGGACGCGCGGCAGGTCACCACGGGTGCCGGCGAGGTCGTGCCCTACGACGAGCTGGTGCTCGCCACGGGCTCGTCGCCGTTCGTCCCGCCGATCGCCGGCGCCGACGGCCCGGGTGCCGCCGTCTACCGGACCGTCGAGGACCTCGGCGCGATCATCGATGGTGCCGTCGGGGCGGAGCGGGGTGTGGTCATCGGCGGCGGGCTGCTCGGCCTCGAGGCAGCCGGCGCGCTGCGTTCCCTCGGCGTGCAGACGACGGTCATCGAGTTCGCACCCCGGCTGATGCCGGCCCAGCTCGACGACGCCGCCTCCGCGGCCCTGCGCTCGCGCATCGAAGCGCTCGGCATCGAGGTGCGCACCGAGACGGCGACCTCCGAGGTCCTCCGCGCCACCGACGGGCACGTCACGGGCCTGCGGTTCGCCGACGACACGACCCTGGACTGCCAACTGCTGGTGTTCTCGGCGGGCATCCGGCCCCGCGACGAGCTCGCTCGCGCGGCCGGCCTCGACGTGGGGGAGCGTGGCGGCGTCCTGACCGACACCACCTGCCGCACCGTCGACCCGAACGTGTGGGCGGTGGGGGAGTGTGCCGCCGTCGCCGGCCAGGTCTACGGGCTGGTCGGGCCGGGGTACGCGACCGCCAGGGTCGTCGCCGACCGCATCGCCGGCGGCGACAGCACGTTCCCCGGCGCCGACATGTCCACCAAGCTCAAGCTCCTCGGCGTCGACGTCGCGAGTTTCGGTGACGCGCTCGGCACCACCCCGGGTGCCCGGAGCGTGACCATCGACGACCCGGTCGATGCCATCCACAAGAAGCTGGTGGTCGACGGCGACAACCGGCTCCTCGGTGGGATCCTGGTGGGCGACGCGGACGCGTACCCGATCCTCCACCAGCTCCACCTGGGAGGCGAGCCTCTGAGCGCCGCGCCCGCGTCGCTGATCGTGCCCGCCCCGGGCGAGGGGCAGCAGGCGCTCGGCCCGGCAGCGCTGCCCGACAGCTGCACGGTCTGCACCTGCAACAACGTCACGAAGGGCGAGCTGCGCGAGGCGGTCGGCGGCGGCGCGATCACGACCCTCGCGGAGCTGAAGGCCGCCACCACCGCGGGGACCGGCTGCGGGAGCTGCACCACGCTGTGCAAGAGCCTGCTCGACCACGAGCTCGAGTCGGCCGGCATCGAGGTCGACCGCAGCCTGTGCCCGCACTTCGCCTACACCCGCCAGGACCTGTTCGACATCGTCCGGGCCCGCGAGGTCCGGACCTTCACCGAGCTGCTCGAGGGGTGGGGAACCGGGCGCGGCTGCGAGGTCTGCAAGCCGGCAGTCGCCTCGATGCTCGCCACGCACTGGGACGAACACGTCCTCGATGCGGCCACCCTCGGCCTCCAGGACACCAACGACCGGTACCTGGCCAACCTCCAGCGGGACGGCACCTACTCGGTCGTGCCGCGGGTGCCCGGTGGCGAGATCACCCCGCAGCAGCTGATCGCCATCGGCGAGGTCGCACGGGACTACGACCTGTACACGAAGATCACCGGAGGCCAGCGGGTCGACCTGTTCGGGGCCCGGCTCGACCAGCTGCCGGCGATCTGGGAACGGCTCATCGCGGCCGGGATGGAATCCGGCCACGCCTACGGCAAGGCGCTGCGGACGGTGAAGTCGTGCGTCGGTACGTCGTGGTGCCGGTACGGGGTGCAGGACTCGACCGCGCTCGCGGTGCAGCTCGAGCTGCGGTACCGGGGCCTGCGGACCCCGCACAAGATCAAGTCCGCGGTCTCGGGGTGCTCGCGCGAGTGCGCCGAGGCGCAGAGCAAGGACGTCGGCGTCATCGCCACCGAGCGCGGCTGGAACCTCTACGTCTGCGGCAACGGCGGGATGCGACCACGCCACGCCGACCTGCTCGCCGAGGACCTCGACACCGACACGCTCGTGGCCGTGATCGACCGGTTCCTGATGTTCTACGCCCGGACCGCCGACAAGCTGCAACGGACCTCGACCTGGCTCGAGAGCCGCGAGGGCGGCATCGAGGAGCTGCGGGCCATCGTGGTCGACGACTCGCTCGGGCTCGCCGCAGAGCTGGAAGCCGCGATGGCCGACCACGTGGCGGGGTACGAGGACGAGTGGGCGGCGACGCTGGCCGATCCGGACAAGCTCGCCCGCTTCTCCCACTTCGTCAACGAGGACGTCCCCGACCCCGACCTCGCCTACGTGCGTGAGCGCGGCCAGCGGCGGCCCGTCTTCGATCACGAGCGGCCGCTGCTCCCCGTCCTGCCGATCGCGGAGGTGAGCGCGTGAGCGTGAGCGCGACGACCGTCGACCTGCGGACGGACGGCTGGACCGCGGTCTGCGCGCTGGACCGCATCGTCCCAGACACGGGGGTCACCGCCCTCGTCGACGGCGTCCAGGTCGCCGTCTTCGTACTGGCCGACGGGTCGGTCCACGCCATCGATGCGCACGACCCTTGCTCGGGGGCCAACGTGCTCGGCCGCGGCATCGTCGGCGACGTCGGCGGTGTCGACGTGGTCGCCTCGCCGGTGCACAAGCAGCGTTTCGAACTGGCGACGGGACGTTGCCTGGACGCGGACGTCGCCGTCGCCGTGCACGAGGTCCGTGTCGTCGACGGGCTGGTCGAGCTCAGGATCGCGACAGGAGGCGGCTGACGGTCGCCCCCCCGCGCCGAGCTGTCGTACGGTGTGGGGGCCGGATCGTCCGCCGGACGGCCCGTCGGAGGTCGACCTGTGAGCGAGCCACCACCCCCGCCGCCCCCACCACCCTCGCCGTTCGAGGAGGGTGAGGCTTGGACGGCCGAGGAACGTGCTGCGCAGAACTCGGTCGCCGAACGGGCCCGCGCCGGGAGCAAGGCCGACCTGTGGGCCTTCGTGCTCGACGGTCCGTTGCGTGCTCAGGAGGCGCTCCTCGCCGCGATGCGGATGGTCGGCCGTGGCCAGCTGAAGCTCGAGGACGCCGCCATCGTCACGCGGGTCGGTGGGCGCGTACGCATCCAACAGACCCGCGACGTCACGCCGTCGCAGGGCGCGGTCGGTGGCGCGTGGCTCGGCACGCTCGCGGGCCTGTTCGTCGCCCAGCCGATCCTCGGGGCGGCGCTCGGTGCCGCCGCCGGCGGCCTGTTCGCCAAGCTCCGCGATCACGGCATCGACGACGGCGAGATGAAGCGGCTCGGCGAGGAGCTCGCCGACGGCGAGGCCGCCCTGTTCCTGCTCGTGGAGGACTGTCACCAGATGCGCGCGCTGCACGAGGTGTCCCGCTTCCCGGGACGCCTCCTGACCACCTCCGTCGACCCCGCGCTGGCCGCCGAGGTCGAGAGCCGCTTCGCGAGCGACCCGTGGGGCTGACCCCGCCGTTCGGGACGGACGACGACCTGGAACCGCCCGTCGGCGCCCCGACGGTCCGCGCGGCGCGGGTCGACGACGGGCCCCGCCTCGCCCGCCTGCTCGGCGGCGCCGACGACCCTGCGACCATCGACCGTGCGCTCAGTCTCGTCCCCGATGCCGACGAGGTCGGCCGGGTCCTGCTGGTGGCCGAGTTCGGTGGTGAGGTGGTGGGCTTCGCGACCTTGGTGTGGATCCACCAGCTGCAGCTCGCCGGACCGGAAGCCCACGTCGCGGAGCTGGTCGTCGCACCGGGCCCAACCGCTGCGGTCGCAGCCGGCACCGTCGAACGTGCGCTGCGCAACGCCGTCGTCGACCAGGCCGAGCTCGTCGGGGCGGCACGCATCGGCGGGCCGGGGTGGCTGGTCCCCGGCACGCGTCCCGTGGTGCGTGAGCTGCCGGTCGGCGAGACCGTGCTGGCGCTGCCGGCGCTCCGCGAGCTGCGTCCCCACCTGCCGGAGGACGACGACGCCGTGGTCGCCCGGATCGACCAGGTCCAGCGGGGGCAGGGCTACCGCCTGCTCGCCGTGCTCCCCGAGGGGGGCGGTCCGGCGCTGGCCGTGGCCGGGTTCCGGCAGGTCTCCAACCTCGCCTGGGGCGACATCCTGTACGTCGACGATCTGGTGACCCGGGATGCGGCGCGAGGTCGCGGTCTGGCGGCAGCCCTGCTCGTCGCCATCGACGACGAAGCGCACCGGCTCCGGCTGCAGGCCGTGCACCTCGACTCCGGTCACGGGGTCGACCGCGCCGCCGCCCACCGGAGCTACCTGCGGCACGGGTACCGCATCAGCTCCCACCATCTCTCGCGCGAGTTGCCCGAGCGCTGACCTGACTGGGCCCTGGGACCCAGTCCGGGGACCAGAGATGGGCTCGCGGGCTCTGCCCCCGGTTGCCCTGCGGACGCAAGCTCGCCCTCGACGTCCCACCAGCTGGGGCGACTCGGAGGTGAGGGCGCGGTGGGCGGCGACGGCGACGGGGGGCACGCGCGGCCCTCGCGTGCGTGTCGCCTGGTCGGCCAGGCCGGCCAGGCCGTCGCCGAGTACGTCGCGATCGTCGTCGTGCTCGCGGCGCTCGTCGGGACCGTCGCCGCGACCGGCGCTGCCAGCTCGCTCGCCGCCAGCGTCAGCGGCACCATCGCCCAGGGGTTCTGCCTCATCGGTGGTGGCGACTGCGCCAGGGGCGACGAAGGGGCTGCGGATCCGCGCAGCACCGGCGCGGCCGGGGACGGTGCCGAGACGACCCGCGTGGCCCTCGGGCCGGCGGCGCAGCGCGAGCAGGAGACCCACCGCCAGCTCGCCGAGGAGGCCGACCGGCTCCGCGAGCTCGCCGACCGGGACCTCGCCGACCTCGCGGTCTGGGACGAGCTCCTCGAGCTCGAGGAACGCCGCGGCAACCCGACCCTGTCCGAGGACGAGCAGCAGCGGATCCACGACCGCATCGAGGAGCTCCGGTCGCAGCTCGACGACGCGCCGGACGGCTCGCTGTTGGCCGAGCTGCGCGACACCGAGCACGTGCGCGGTGACCCGTTCAGCGACCCCGACGACGTGGAACGGCTCCTGGACGCCCTCGATCGGATCGCACGGGCCGAGCACGCCGACGACCTCGCCGACCTCCTCCAAGGGTGGGCCGACTCCGACCGTCGCTTCGTTCACGTCGAGATCGACCTGGACGACGGCACCGTGCGCATCGCCGAGGTCGTCCACGGGGACCTCGACGACAGTGCCCACGTCGCACTCGTGATCCCTGGGACGGGCAACGACGGCGCCAACTTCGACACGGCGACGCGCGAGAACGCGCGAGCGCTGGCCGACACCCTCGAGCACGTCCCCGGCGGTGACGACGTCAGCGTGATCGCCTGCCTCTGCTACGCGCCGCCCCCGAGTCTGACCCACGCCGGCGGGAGCCGGCACGCGGACGCCGGCGGCGCCGACCTGGCACGCATCATCGGAGACCTGCCCGTCGGCGACGCGCAGCTGCACGCCCTCGGGCACTCCTACGGGGCGACCGCGCTCGGGCGGGCCGTCACCAGGAACGACCTCGAGGTCGACAGCACCATCAGCCTCGGTGGGCCTGGGTTCGGCTCCGGCGTCCGGCGCGTCGAGGACCTCCCTGCGAACGCGGGCCAGGTGTGGGGGGTCCGCCACGACCTCGACCCGATCGCGCTGGCGGGCATGCACGGCCGCAACCCGGACCGGGGTAGCTTCGGGGCCCACGGGTTCGACATCGGGGACGATGGCCTGGATCGCCGTTGGTACAAGCCCTACGTCTTCGACGCGCACTCGATCTACTACCAGGACGCCGAGTCCCTGGAGAACCTGGCGCTGATCGTGTCCGGCAACCCCGACGTGGTGACCGGGTACCGGGAGGGACGACGGTGAGACACCGAGGCACGAGGCAGCTCACGGCAGCCCTCCTGTCCGTCGCGCTCGTGCTCACCGCGTGCGGTGCCGACCAGGGAGGAGCGACACCCGTGGAGGGCCCCGACGCCACGCCGTACACCGAGGCGGTCGACGCAACCGAGCTGGCCGAGGCGTTGGCCATCGGCGAGCGGATCGCCGACGACCTCCTCGGGACGCTCGACGTCGACCCGCGCCCCCGCGACGTGCGGCCCTACCGCGTCCAGCTGTGCGACGAGACGCTGGACGACAGCCCGCGGATCGTCAGCGTCGGGCGGGGCATCGCCTTCCCGTCCGACGCGACCGACGAGCTGACGGCACAGGCACGCGACCTGCTCGAGGGAGCCGGCGTCGATGGTGTCCGGGTGCTGCGCGAGGACAGCATCCTCCCGATGGTCACGGGGGTCTTCGCGGGGGACACCTGGCAGGTGGCGGTCAGCTTCAACCGTCCCGACGGCATCGGCGAGATCCGGGTCAACAGCGCCTGCCTGCCCGGGGACGTGCCCGACCCACCCGAGTCCAGCTGACCCCCGGGTACCGTGGACGGTGTGTCCACCGCAGCCGCTCCGCGCCCGGACGCCGACCCGCACCGCTGGCTGGTCGACCCCGTCGAGTCGGGTCCCGCCGCGGGCTTCGGCGTCTACCTCCACGTGCCGTTCTGCAGCCACCGCTGCGGCTACTGCGACTTCGCGACGGCCGCCGTCGGCGACCGCGCTGCCGACGACGTGGCGACGCTGTACGACCGCTACACCTCGGCGCTGACCCTCGATCTCCGGCGTCAGGTCGCGGCCGGTCCGGCCGAGCACGCGCCACCCGACGCGCCGATCGTCGGCGCGTGGCCCGAGGTGACCTCGATCTTCGTCGGCGGCGGCACCCCGACCCTGCTCGGCGGGGCACGGCTCGCCAGCATCCTCGAGGCGACCCGTGCCGAGCTCGACCTCGCGCCGGACGTCGAGGTGACCGTCGAGTGCAACCCCGAGACCGCTTCGGTGGCGCTGTTCGAGGCCCTCGCCGAGGCCGGTGTGACCCGGGTGTCGATGGGTGCCCAGTCCTTCGCCCCCCACGTGCTGGCGACCCTGGAGCGCGCGCACACCGCTGAACGACCGCTGGAGGCGGTGCAGCAGGCCCGCGAGGCCGGCATCGCCGAGGTCTCGCTCGACCTGATCTACGGCACGCCGGGGGAGCGCGACCAGGACTGGGAGACCACGCTCGACGCCGTGATCGCGGCCGGGACCGATCACGTGTCGGCCTACGCGCTGACCATCCACGACAGCACGCCGTTCGGTCGTGCCATCGCTACGGGGACGCTGGCGGCGCCCGACGAGGACCTCCAGCGCGAGCGCTTCGAGGTCGCCCGCCAGCGGCTCGGTGCGGCCGGCTTCGACCACTACGAGGTCTCGAACTGGGCCCGCGTCGTGCAGCGGGGTGGCGGGCCGCCGCAGCCGGCACGCAGCCGCCACAACCTCCTGTACTGGCGGCACGGCGACTACCTCGGGGTCGGTGTCGGCGCCCACGCCCACCGCGGAGGTCGGCGCGCCTGGACGACGCGTTCGACCGAGCGCTACCTGGCGGCGGTCGAGGCGGGCAGGACCCCGGTCGCCGGCAGCGAGGTGCTCGACCCCGAGGAGCGCTCGACCGAGCGGCTGCTGCTGGGACTGCGCGTGCGCGAGGGGCTGCACCCTGCCGACGTCCCGCCGATCGACGCGTGGGCCTACGAGGATGCCCTGGCATCCGGGTTGGTCGAGACCGCGTGTGGCCGGCTGCGGTGTACCGAGACCGGCTGGTTCCTCCTGGACGATGCCGTGAGCCGCCTCCGGGGGTGACCCCTCGGGGCGGACCCCAGCGCGCCTCAGGGCGCCGTGTGACGTCTCGAACGGGCGGGCCGGACGCACCTCAGCCTGTCGTCGACGTCGAGCCCTCGGTCCCTGCGCGTGCGACCGGCGTCCGTCGACGCGCGGCAGAGCAGCGAACTGACCCCATCAACCTCACGTCGAGGTTCAGGGTTCTGCAGCACCCATCACTCCTCGTGACGGCAGCACGGCTTCGGTATCACGTCAGGTCACGAGGCGGGTCGGGCAGTTGCCCGCAGAAGGCGAGGGCCCGCCGCACCAGCCGGGCGTGCCCCTCGGTCAACTCGGAGGCGACCGTGGGGCTGACGACCTCGGCGGGTGACAGCCAGGCGAGGTCGAGCGCGTCCTGCGCGGGCGCGCACTCCCCGTCGCAGGGCACCACGTAGGCGAGGGCGACCGCGTGCTGACGGGGGTCGTGGAACCCCGACCGGCCCGGTTCCGGGAAGTACTCGGCGACGGTGAACGGGGCGGTGCCGGCGGGCAGGTTCGGTGCCGCGTCCGGTCCGAGGTCCTTCGACAGGTGCCGCCACAGGGCGTCACGCAGCGACTCGTTGTAGAGCACCCGCCCGGACACCACGGCCCGCTGGATGCGCCCGTCCGAGCCGGCTCGGAGCAGCAGCCCGACCTTCTCGATCCGCCCGAGGTGATCGACCCGCACGGGGACCGCCTCGACGTAGACCATCGGCACCTGGCCCCGGATGGCGCCCAGCTGGTCCTCGGGGAGCCAGCCCGGGACCTCCAGCGTGTCGTTGGTGCTCACACCCGTGCTCCTCTGCGTGCGGGACGGGGAGTCTGGCACCCGCGGCGGTCTCGTGCCGACCCCGTGCGTCGCGGCGTCCTGTCGGCCGGCTCACCGGCCGCGTGGCACCCTGTCCTCCCGTCCACCCCCTCGGCCCCGGAGGAACCGCGCGTGAGCGGATCCACACCACCGCCCTCGACCCCGCCGCCGGCGCCGGCGGGCGGGTCGAGTTGGCCGCCCGCGGGAGCTCCGGTCGCATCGGAGCGGACCGTGCCGCCCCCGCGCGCGCGACGTTGGCCGCTGGTGGTCGGGGCCGTCCTCGCCATCGCGGGTGCCGCCGTCGGCTTGCAGCAGCGCCAGGTGGCGGCCTCCTGGCAGGAACGCGCGGTCGCCATCGAGGAGGAACGTGACGACGCTCGCGCCCGCGGCGAGGCGTTCCAGCGCCAGCTCGAGGAGGTGGCCGACGCGTTGGCCACCTCCGAGACCGACGTCGGGGCGCTGGAGGAACGCGTCCGCGAACTCGCGGACGAGAAGGCGCAGGCCGAGGACGTGGCGACCACCACGGGCGTGGAACGCGACACGCTAGTCGAGCTGTCCGGTGCGATCGCCGGGGCGGTCACCGCGCTCGACGGGTGCGTCGACCAGCTCTTCGACCTGCTGGGCGACGCGATCGACGCGTTCAACCGGCAGGGGGCGGGCGAGACCGTCGACGTCGGTCCGCTGAACGCCGACCGCACCGCGACCACCGCCCGCTGCAACGACGCACGTCAGGCGGCCGCGAGCGCCGCGGCCACGGCCGACCGGCTGCTGCGTTGAACCTCGTGCGGCAGGGGCTGACCGCGGTCCTGGTCGCCGGTCTCGTCGGGTCGTGCGTGCCGGCGCCGCCGCCGCTCCCCGAGCGGGACGGGGAGGCCGACCTCGACCAGCTCGCCGAGCTCGACCTCCCGGAGGTCGCGGCCACGTCCGTGCTCCGGCGGGCCCAGCAGATCACCGTGCGCATCCGTTCCCTCGGGTGTGACCGGCTGGGGCTCGGATCGGGGTTCGTGCTGCCGGGCGATCTCGTGGTGACCAACCGGCACGTGGTCGAGGAGCCGCGCGAGGTGACGGTCAACACCTGGGACGGCCGGTCGCTCCGCGCAGAGGTCTCGGGCATCGCGGTGGACAGCGACCTCGCCATCCTGCAGCTGGCCGACGTCTCCGACCTGCCGGTCGCCGAGCTGCGCGACGAGCCCGTGGTCCCGGGCGAGAAGGTCATCGCCGTCGGCTATCCGGGTGGTGGCCCGGCCACGATCTCCACCGGCGAGGTGGTCTCCCTGATCGAAGGTGAGCTGCTCGACGAGCCCGCGGACGTCATCCGCGTGGACGCCGAGATCCGTCAGGGCAACTCGGGCGGGCCGTTGCTCGACGAGGAGGGGCACGTGATCGGCGTGGTGTTCGCCCTCGACGTCACATCGGGGGACGGTCTGGTGGTCCCCATCGACACCTTGCTCGAGCGCCTCGACGGTCGGGATCTCGCCACGCCGACCGCGGACTGCTGACGGCGAGCGCACCGATCGGCTCGCCCACGCGAACGGGGCCGACCCCGAAGGGTCGGCCCCGCTGTGCTGCGGTGGAAGGGGAGGCTCAGGCCTCCTCCTCCTCGTCCATCCCGTCGTCGAGGCCGTCGTCCAGGGCGCCGTCGTCGTCCACGGTGCCCGCGTCGTCGACGATGCCGTCGTCGGTGGTGGCGCCGTCGTCGTCGCCGCAGCCGGTCAGGAGGATGGTGCTCGCCGCGAAGGCGAGGGTGGCCACGCGCAGGTGCTTCTTCATGGGTTCTCCGAGGTCTCAGGAATTCAGGGCCCGCGGGAGCGGGCGGAACGGCCGCACGGGACGTGCGCGGCTACGACCACGGTAGTACCAGGGCCGCCTCGCACCCTTCGGAGGGGGTGTCCCGCTGGACGGGGGCCGGACCCTGTCCGAACGGCGGGGGTACCTGCCCAGCTGGACTGGCGCTCGACGGGCTAGGCCGCAGGGGGTGCCTCGTCGAGCGCCAGGGTCCAGCCTTCCAGCGCCCAGGCGGCCCGATCGAGCAGGTCGACGATCAGGTCGGTGGTCCGCAGGGCCGTGACGGAGCGTTCGGTGTCCGGCGTGATCGTGCGACGCAACGTGGTGGACGACGTGCCGCGGCGTCGGATCCAACCGCCGTCGAGACCGACGCTGTCGAGGACCCGCCGGGCTCGTCGGTTGGCGGCCACGACGCGTACGGCCACCACGACCCGGCCCCGGTCGTCGGTGGCGGGGCCGACCACCAGCGTGGCGGTGAGGTCGGGTGACAGCTTGGGTGCAGCCCGGTTGAGACGAGCCCCTGGAGCCCGGGAGATCGCCTTCAGGGGCCGGACGGGGTCAACGTGGCCCGACGCGAGCCAGCGGGCGATGAGTTCGCGTGAGAGCGGCTCCGGGCTGGCCGGTACCGGCAGGTCCCACCGGACCGATGTGAGGTCGACGGCCTCGCGTGCCGGTCCGGTCTGGTCGGAACTCCAGGCCGCGCGTGGCCGCGAGGGGCGTCCCGGTGGCTGTACCGGGACGCCGTCGCCGTCGTCGCCGATGAGCACCTCGTACGCCTGCTGGAGCGCGTGGAAGGTCGCGACCTCACCGCCGACGTCCGGGTGGTGGGTCCGGGCGAGGCGGCGGTAGGCGCGCTTGACCGCCCGCGCGTCCGCGGCCGGCGGCAGTTCGAGGATGCGCAGCGCGTCGTTGCGATCGAGCGGGGCGGGCAGGGACGGCTCCGGGTCCGGCGGCCCGGGCAGGGTACGCCGCGACCGGCGGGTGCCGGCCGGAGACCTAGGCTCCCTGGCCGGGACCGATGGGAGCCACGTGAACCACGCCACGTACGACGATCCGACCACGCTCGACACGACCGCGGAGGAGCGGGCCGTCGCGCGCCGGCTGTGGACGCACCTCGAGGCGGTGCACGTGACCCAGTACTTCGCGCCGGCGGTCCGCGACGCCCACTCCTCCCTCGGTCTGGACCTGCCGATGGGTGGGTACATGGCTGGCCGCCTGGCGTGCATGGGGGCCGTCGGCCCGGAGGTCGCGACGGCGGTCGTCTACGGCTTCGCGCCTCGACTGGTCCAGGGCGCCCTCCCCGCCGTCTGGGAGGCGACGACGCCCGAGCAGGCGCACGAGGTCACGGTGGCCGCGGTCGGCCGGACGATCGGGCCCGCACTCGCGTCGCTGGCCGACGAGGTCACCCGGGCCGCGGAGCTCGCTCGCGAGGTCGCGTTGCTGCACCCGATCGTCGGGCGGCCTCTCGCCGCGGCGCGCACCAGCGTCCCGTGGCCGGACGAGCCACACCTGCGCCTGTTCGAGGCCGCGACCCGGATCCGCGAGTCGCGCGGCGACGGCCACGTCGCCTCCCTCGTGGCCGCCGGGATCGACGGCTGCGAGTCGCACCTCACCCTTCCCGGTGATCCGCAGCGCATCCGGCGCGTTATCCAGCCGCGCCGGGGCTGGACGGATGCCGAGTGGGACGCGGCAGCGGGTCGCCTCCGCGAGCGGGGGCTGCTCCAAGCGGACGCGACCCTGACCGAGCAGGGTGCTGCGGCTCGGGAGGGCGTCGAGCGGCGCACCGACGCGCTGGCCGTACCACCGTGGCGGGCCTTCGGGCCGGAGCGCACCGCGCAGCTGCTGGAGGTCCTACGGCCCATCGCGCGGGCGGTCGCGGACCTCGGCATCGTCCCCGGCGTGGTGATCCGCCGGCTCGAGGACTAGACGGTCAGGCCGGGCCCCACAGGTCGGGTTCGTCCTCGCTGGCCGTCGTGCGCTGCCGCACGACGATCGCCCCGATGGCCGCCGCGATGAGGGTCAACAGCACCAGACCGCCACGCCCGCCCCGCTCGTCGTCGCGTGGGGCCGCGGTCGCCTGGGGTAGGTACCTGGCGATCGCCTCGGCGTGCGCCCGGGCCTCACGTTCGATGCGCTTGCGCTCGCTGCGCTGCTTGAGGCCGAGGAAGGCCGCGGCGCCCACGGCGAGCACGCCCACGGCAGCGCCCCCGTAGGCCCGTGCCTTGTCGGCGAGCTCCTCGCCGGGCGGCAGCTTCGCCTGCAGGGCGTCGAGGTCCCGGTCGATCGCACGGCGCAGGTCGCTCGCCTGCTGTGCCGCCTCGTCCACGGAACCCGCTGGTGTCGGTTCGGACAGGCCCTGGAAGCCCCCGATGGTGCGTTCCACCTCGGCGAGCCCGTCACGGACCTTGGCCTCGGTCTCGCGCACCTTGGCCTTGACCTGCTGCTCGGTGCTGCGCAGCTTCTCGGTCGCTGCGTCCCGCGCGTCCGCGATGCGGTCCTCGGTGGTGTGCTGCGCGTCGCGGATCGCGGTCTCGGCGGTCTCGGCCGCGCGGTCCACGCGGTCCTCGGGTCCGGTCCGTTCGGTGTCGTGGCCGCTCACTGCTGCACCCGCCGTTTCGCCATGTCGATGGTCTCCTGCACGTCCTGTTTGGTCGTCTCCGGCGTGTTCGACGGCGTGGTCAGCTTGCGCTTGGCCAGCAGCAGCAGGATGGCGACCAGGACCGCGACGATGCCGGTGACGATGAGCCACGCGAGCCACTCGGCCACGACGAGCTCGAAGCCTTTGACCGCGGTGACCAGGGCGAAGCCCAGCAGGTAGAGCCCGAGCACACCGGCGACGACGAAGAAGCCGACCGCCATCAGTCGCGCGGTGACGATCTGTTTGATCTCGAGCTTGGCGAGCTCGATCTCCTTCTTGACCAGCAGCTGGGTGTTGTCCACCAGCGAACGGATCACCTCGGGCGCGTCGCGGTCGTCGATCCCCGGTTGGCCCGGTGAGCCGGGTGCTGCCACAGCTGTTCTCCTGGTCGCCTGCGCGCGGGCACCGTAGGCGACCCTCAGCCCCTGTACATGACCCACTGACCGCTCGGAGGGCCACCGTCGGTACGCTCCGGGGGTTCGACGGCCACTGCCGACGAGGGGGTGCCGACGTGTCGAACGGGTCCGTCCGCCCCGACGAGGGGCCGATCGAAGCACGGCAGGTGGCCGTGCCGGTCTCCGCTGCCGACGTGGTCGCCGCGGCGGACGCCGCCGCGGCCGAGGTGATCCCAGAGCCCCCACCGCTCGACGATCGCAAGCTCAAGATCCTGCGCGCCATCGTCACCGAGTACGTCGCGGACGGCGAACCCGTGGGGTCGCGTCGCGTCGTCGAGGTGGCCCGTCTCGACGTCTCGGCGGCGACGGTGCGCAACGACATGGCTGTGCTCGAGGAGCTCGGCTACATCACCCAACCGCACACGTCCGCCGGACGGGTCCCGACCGACCAGGGCTACCGGCGGTTCGTGGACGACCTCGCGGCCAACCCGGCGCTCGACGCGCCCAAGCGCGAGCTGATCGGCGAGCTGCTCGGCTCGGCCCGGGACGTCGAGGACCTGCTGGCGCGGACCTCGTCGGTACTCAGCCAGCTCACCCGGCTGGTGTCGTTGGTGATCGCGCCGGCGGTCGACGCATCTCGCTGCAAGCTGGTGGAGCTCGTCGGCCTGTCGCCGCAGTCCGCGCTGCTGCTCCTGGTGGCCGACACCGGTCGGGTCGAGAAGCGCACCATCGAACTGCCGGCCGGGACCACCGACGGCGACCTCGAACGGGTCCGGACGGTGCTCGGCGAACAGGTCCGCGGTCGGCCGATGGGCGAGGTCCACGCGGCGCTGCGCAGCGTGGTCGAGGTGTCGCCGTCCGATCTGCGCGAGGTCATGCGGGCGGTGGCGGACGCCACCGACGTGGGTCTCGCCGACGACACCGTCCACCACGTGGTTGTCGGGGGTCGCGCCTCCCTCGCGGGGGAGGCCGCGCTCGAACGCGACGACCTGTCACGCATCCTCGAACTGCTCGAGGAACGTGCCACCCTGGCGCGCATCCTCACCGACACCGAGGGCGACGAACCGCTGGTCCGGATCGGTGGCGAGAACACCGTCGAGGACCTGCGTGCGACGTCCCTCGTGGCCCAGCGCTACCGGGTCGTGACGGCCGGGTCGCTCGGCGTGCTCGGTCCGACCCGCATGGACTACGCATCGGTGCTGTCCACCGTCCGCGCCGTCGCGGACGAGCTCCAACGGTCCTTGGCCGACCTCAGCGGCTGAGCCTCAGCGGCACGGCGCTGCGTGTCGCACCCCGTCATCCTCCCCGTTCCCTCCCACTCCAGGTCCTCCCCGTGCCCGATCTGTACGAGCTGCTCGGCGTCGCACGCGACGCCTCGTCCGACGACGTCAAGAAGGCCTACCGGCGTGCCGCCCGCGAGCACCACCCCGACGCGGGTGGCGACGAGGAGACCTTCAAGAAGGTCACGCACGCCTACCAGGTGCTCTCCGACCCCGAGAAGCGCGCCCGCTACGACCGGTTCGGTGACGACGGCACACCCGGGACGCGTGGCGGCGACCCGTTCAGCGGCTTCGGTGGGGCCGGGTTCGGGGGCATCGGCGATGTCATCGACGCGTTCTTCGGCTCGGCCTTCGGCGGCGGTGGTGGGGCCGGGCGCGGGCCACAGCGCGCCCAGCCGGGACGCGACGTCCTGGTGCCGACCGAGCTGACCCTCGAACAGATCGCCAGCGGTGTGCACCGAGAGATCGAGGTCGAGGTCGCCTCCGGGTGCGACGTCTGTGGCGGCAGCGGCAGCGCGTCCGGCGCACCGGCGGCCGCCTGCGGGCAGTGCGGCGGCGCCGGCCAGGTCCAGAAGGTGGTCCGCACCGCGTTCGGTCAGCTGGCGACGGCAGCGCCCTGCGCGGCGTGCCGGGGCAGCGGTCGTACCGTCAGCGACCCGTGCACCGGTTGTGGGGGGGACGGCCGGACCGTGCAGCGGCGGTCGTACACCGTCGACATCCCGGCCGGCGTCGACGAGGGCGACCGGCTGCGGGTCGCCGGCGCCGGGGAGGCCGGCCGCCAGGGTGCGCCCTCCGGCGACCTGTACGTCGAGGTGCGGATCGCCGAGCACGAACTGTTCGAACGCGACGGTCGCGACCTGCTCGCTGAGGTGTCGGTCCCGGTCACCCAGGCGGCGCTCGGTGGCACCGTGACGGTCCCGACCGTCCACGGCGACGACGTCGAGGTCGAGGTCCCGGCCGGGACCCAGCCCGGCGCGGTGCTGCGCGTGCGTCAGGCCGGTCTGCCCGGCCACGGCGGCGGGCGACGCGGCGACCTGCGCCTCCTCGTGCGCGTGCTCGTGCCCACCGACCTCGACGGCGAGCAGCGTGACCTCCTGCAGCAGCTCGCCGAGCTGCGTGGTGAGCACCTCGCCTCGCAGGGACGCGGGCTGTTCACCCGCCTTCGCGAGGCGTTCCGGTGACCGCCCGGTGAGCCTCGTGCCCTACCTGCACCTGGACGCGCCGCTCGCGGGCGCGCAGGTCGGATCCACCGTCGCGATCGACCCCGCGGCACGGCACCACCTGGCGCGTGTGTTGCGCCTGCGCGACGGTGCCGCCCTCGAGGTCAGCGACGGCCGGGGGCACGCCGCTGCCGCGCGGCTCGCCGGCGACCACGTCGAGGTGACCGCGACGGTCACGGCGGTGGCGGCGCCGCAGCCCACCCTGAGCGTGGCGCAGGGGCTGCCGCGGGGACGCAAGCTCGACGAGGTGGTCCGACAGGTGACCGAGCTCGGGGCCGACCGGATCGTGCCCGTCGCGGCCAGCCGGAGCGTCACCCGCCTCGACGGCGCTCGGGCCGACAAGGCCGTGGAGCGGTGGCAGGCGGTGGCCCGGGCAGCCGCCGAGCAGTCCCGCAGCCCCTGGCGTCCCGAGGTCCTGCCGATCGTCACCCCTGCCCAGCTGCCGGGGGCACTGCCCGCTGGGACCCGGCTGCTGATCGCGCACCCCGACGCACCCCGATCGCTGCCCGAGGCCGCCGCGGACCTGGGTGGGCGGCACGTGTCCATCGCCGTCGGCCCCGAGGGTGGGTGGGACGACGACGAGGTCGCCGGCCTTCTCGAGGCGGGCGCCACGCTCGTCGGTCTCGGCCCGACCGTCCTGCGCACCGAGCACGCGGCGGCGGCTGCCGTCGCGGTACTGGCGGCGGTGACGGGTCGCTGGGCCTGACCGAACCTGTCCGCAGCCGTGCGGCGGGGTCGGGACGGCCGGGGTCCCCCGCGACGCCCGTCGCTACGCTCGACGAGGCCACCTGCAGTGGTGGCGCGACCTCGGTGAGGTACGACGTGGACACGAGCGACGGGGCGTCGGGCGCCGGCGCGCAGCGGGACGGCGAGGCCGCTGCCCGTGCGCTCGGGGAGCGCCTGCGCTGGGTGCGCATGCAGCAGCGCCGGTCGCTGCAGGAGGTCGAGTCGCTGTCCGGTGGCGAGCTGAAGGCCTCGGTCCTCGGCGCGTACGAGCGCGGCGAGCGGACCGTGTCGCTCCCGCGGCTGCGCGCCCTCGCCGGGTTCTACGGCGTCCCGGTCACCGAACTGTTGCCGCTCCCCGAACATCGCGGCCCGAGTGCCATCCCGACCGGCGGGCACGAACTGGTGATCGACCTGGCGGCACTCGAGCGCGCCCGCGACGAGGAACCCGCCCTCGCGCGCTACGTCCAGGCCATCCAGTCCCGGCGCGGCGACTGGGGTGGACGGGTGTTGACGGTCCGCGCGGGTGACATCGAGACGCTGGCGGCGGTCAGCGATGCGACCCCCGAGCAGCTCAGGGAACGTCTGGCGGCGATCGGCATCGTCCGCTGAGCCCGCCGCACCTGGCCGGACGGGGGTCCCTGTCGTGCTCCCACGTCCGCGGAGTACGCTGCGCGTTCGTCACCGACCCCCGCTCGGAGCTGCGACCCCACCCGTGACCACACCCTCCACGCCCGCCGCCGACGCGGCGACCGGTATCAAGGTCCTCGTCCCCGGCGAGCACGCGATGGTGTCGCTGCTCGGCACCCAGGACGAGCTGCTGCGGCTGGTGGAGAAGGCCTTCCCGGCGGCCTCCATCCACGTTCGCGGCAACGAGATCGCCGTCGGCGGCGACCCGGCCGACACCGAGCGGATCTCGCGCCTGTTCGAGGAGCTCGTGCTGCTGCTCGATCGCGGTCAGCTCCTCGACAAGGGCATGGTCAAGCAGACCATCCGCATGATCCGCGCCGACGAGGCCGACCGCCCCTCCGAGGTGCTCTCCGAGGCGCTGATCACCCACCGGGGTCGCACGATCCGCCCGAAGACCCTCGGCCAGAAGCGCTACCTCGACGCGCTCAAGGCCAACACCGTCACCTTCGGGATCGGACCCGCCGGCACCGGCAAGACCTACCTGGCCATGGGCGCAGCCGTGCAGGCGCTGCGTGCCAAGCAGGTCAACCGCCTCATCCTCACGCGTCCGGCCGTCGAGGCGGGCGAGCGCCTCGGCTTCCTGCCCGGGACCCTGCACGAGAAGATCGACCCGTACCTGAAGCCCCTGTGGGACGCCCTCCACGACATGATGGAGGCCGAGGAGCTGATCGCCCACGTCGACCGCGGCACCATCGAGGTCGCCCCCCTGGCGTACATGCGTGGCCGGGCGCAACCGGTCTCCGCGAACGTGCTCACGCCGACGGGGTTCCGCCCCATCGGGGACCTCGCCCCCGGTGACGAGGTGATCGGCTCGGACGGCCAGCCCACGGAGGTGCTCGGCACCTTCCCCCAGGGCGAGAAGGACATCTACCGGCTGACCACCCAGGACGGTTCCTCGACCCGGTGCACGGCGGACCACCTCTGGGCGGTCCACACGCGTGATGACCGGCGTCGCGGCAGGCCGGCACGGGTGCTCGAGACGTCCGAGATGATCGGCAACCTGCGCGCCGCCCACTACCACCGCTACGAGCTTCCGTTGCTCAGCGCGCCGGTGGCGTTCGAGACGCGTGAGGTCCCGATGGACCCCTACGCGCTCGGCCTCCTCCTCGGTGACGGCTGCCTGACCGGCTCCACGACGCCGTCCTTCGCGACCGACGACACGGAGCTGGCTGAACGCCTCGACGCCGCACTGCCCGGTGTCAGCGTCCGTCACAAGTCAGGCCCCGACTACGTGCTCAACCGTGAAGGCGGTGGGCGCGGAGGCGTGATCGTCGCGAACCCCGTCACGGCTGTGCTGCGTGACCTCGAACTCTGCGGCACGCGGTCCGCGACGAAGTTCGTCCCCGAGGTGTACCTCTACAACGACGCTGATGTCCGCCTCGGCGTCCTCCAGGGCCTCCTCGACAGCGACGGCGGACCGGTCACCCAGCGAGGCCGGACCTGTCGCATCCAGTACACGACGATCTCGCCGCGGCTACGCGACGACGTCCTGTTCCTCGTGCGGTCGCTCGGTGGAGTCGCCTACTGGCGCACGCGAACTGCCGCAGGCCGTCGGCCCGGGCGCGCGAACGGTCGCGACGTCGCCTACCGCCACGACGCGTTCGTCCTCGACATCCGGCTCCCGGCAGGGATCGAACCGTTCCGGCTGTCACGCAAGTTCGCCACCTACCAGCAGCACGGCGGTGGGCGCCCCGCACGGTTCGTCACGAGCATCGAGCCCGACGGGACGGAGGAGGCGGTCTGCATCCGCGTCGCCGCGGCGGATTCGCTGTACGTCACCGAGGACCTGCTCGTCACCCACAACACCTTGAACGATGCGTTCATCGTGCTCGACGAGGCGCAGAACACCACCGCCGAGCAGATGAAGATGTTCCTGACCCGCATCGGGTTCAACTCGAAGGCGGTCGTGACCGGCGACATCAGCCAGGTCGACCTCCCGTCCGGGAAGCGGTCGGGCCTCCGCGTCGTGCGCGACATCCTCGGTGACATCGAGGGGGTCGCGTTCGCCGAGCTGACCTCCGGTGACGTGGTCCGCCACCACATCGTGCAGCGCATCGTCGAGGCCTACGAGCGTCACGCCGTGGCCGAGGAGGCCGCCGAGGAAGAACGCGCCAGTGGTCGACGCGACGACGACAGGCGCTGACGGTGGCCGTCTACCTCGCCGACGAGCAGGACCTGGATATCGACGCCGAGGACCTGCTCGACCTCGCGCGCCACGTGCTGGCCGAACGGCGCGTCCCCGGCGACATGGAGCTCGCGCTCCTGCTGGTCGACCGGGACACGATCGCGGCGCTCAACGCCGAGCACCTCGGCAAGGACGGCCCGACCGACGTGCTGGCCTTCCCGATCGACGAGCCCGGCGAGTCGCCCCCGGACACGCCGGCGATCCTCGGTGACGTGGTGCTGTGCCCGGCGGTCGCCCACGAACAGGCCGAGGGGCTCGGGCGCACGCCCCACGACGAGCTGCGGCTGCTGACCGTCCACGGGATCCTCCACCTGCTGGGGATGGACCACGCCGAGCCGGACGAGGAGCGGGCGATGTTCACGCTCACCGACGAGCTGCTGGCGAGCCACGGCCGGTCGTGACCCTCGTGACACCCACCACCACGCTGGTCACCCTCCTGCTGCTGCTGGTCGTGACGGGCTACCTCGCGGCCCTGGACACCGTCGTTCAGCGCGTCGACGTGGTCCGCGCGATGCGGCTGCGTGAGGAGGAGGTCCGCGGCGCCGATGCGTTGCTGTGGCTGACCGAGCACCGGGGGACCGCGCTGAACGTGCTGCTCGTCACCGGCGTGCTCGTGCGGGTGGGCCTCGGCGCCGTCACGGTGCTGTTCGGCAGTGCCCAGCTCGGCGGTGATGTCGGGGCGGTCGGCACCTTCGTGCTGGTGGTCCTGGTGGTGATCGTCGCCGCGGAGGTCGCGCCACGCACCCTCGCGTTGCGATCGCTGGAATCCTCGGGCCGCCGGCTGGCGCCCTCGGGTCGGCTCCTGGTCCGTGGGCTGGACCCGATCAGCCGCCTCCTCGTGGGTCTCGGGCGTGCTTTGGTGCCACGTCGCGACGGAGTCCCCGGTCCGTACGCGACCGATCGGGACGACGAGACCGACGAGGGCGGCACCGACGCCGAGACCATCGACGAGGAGCTCGAGCCCGAGGAGCGGGCGATGATCCGCTCCATCCTCGAGCTCGGTGACACCCGGGTCCGCGAGGTCATGGTGCCGCGGCCCGACCTCGTCACGGTCGCCGAGGACGCACTGCTGGCCGACGTGGTCGCGGTCGTCGTGGAGCACGGGGTGTCCCGCATCCCCGTTCACGACCCCGACGACACCGACACGATCATCGGCGTCGTCTACGCCAAGGACCTGCTCAAGCGCGTCGCCGCCGACGGCCGACGGCGCTGGGTGGACCTCGTCCGGCGGCCGACGTTCGTGCCCGAGACCAAGCGTTGCGACGAGCTCCTGCGCGAGCTGCAGGAGGCGACGGTCCACCTCGCCCTGGTGGTCGACGAGTACGGCGACCTGGTGGGCCTCGTGACCATCGAGGACATCCTCGAGGAGATCGTCGGCGAGATCGTCGACGAGCACGACCACGAGGACCCGCTCATCGCCGTCCTCGACGACGGTGGCTGGCGGATCGACGCTCGTCTCGGGGTCGACGACCTCAACCAGTTGCTCTCCACCGACCTGCCAGAGGAAGGGTGGGACACGGTGGGCGGGCTGGTCTTCGGCATCCTCGGGCGCATCCCCGCCGAGGGTGAGTCCGTCGAACTCGAGGGTGTGGAGTTGACCGTCGAACGCGTCCAGGGCCGCCGCGTCGTCGAGGTGCTCGTCCGCCAACGCGGCGCGGGAGCCACCCCGTCGGACGTCGCCGGCTGACGACGGACCAGCGCGCCCAGATGCAGTCTGATGACGGCATCCGCGTCGACGCGTGGCTGACCGCCTCCCACGGTTACGATCCATCGGACGTGGGCCTGCGCCCGTCCAGGTTCGAGGGCGAGCGGGCTCGCCGAGGCGGTGGGGATGTGGGCTCCGACGACGATCGCGTCCGGCGTGATCACCGAGGCAGGCTGGTGCTGCTCCAGGGACCGCCCATCGTGCTCGGGATCTACCTCGGCCTCGCCCTGATCGGCTTCCTCGCCCTCATCGGTTCCACACCGGACCGGGCCACGACGATCGGCGCGATGGTCGGTGGCGCCCTCGCTGGGGTCGGCGTCGAACTCGAAGGCCGGTGGCGGGCGAAGCGCACCGGCACGTGAACCCCCGTCCCGCGCCCGATCGGATGGTCGCCGAGCTCCGTGAGGAGATCCGTCGTTCATCGCTGACGGGCGGCGGGCTGTCGAGCCCTGACCTGCCGGTGCTGCACGAGTGCGAGCAGCTCGCCATCGAGCATCCAGCCGCCGGCTTCGACATCCTGATCGCTCGTCGAGGAGCTCGAGGACCGCATCGCCTACACCTTCTGGGAGGAGCTGCTCTCCCACGGGTTCACCGAGGAGCTGCAGGACTTCCTCGCGGCCGTCCGGTCGCGGGGTGAGCGGCGCGCCGAGCTCGGTCCGCTCGCCGAGTACGTGGCTGGGATGACCGGCATCCATCCGAAGGTTCGCCAGCAGGTCGCCGCCTCCGTCGCCTGAACCACCTCCCGGTACGGCCGGCTCGGTCGCGGCCACCCGCCGGGAGGGGCGTTCGCGGCGTACGCTCTCGTCCGCGCACGTTCGTAGGACCGTCGCGTAGGACCGTCAGGAGCCGCACGGTGAAGCCCGACACGCCGCCCCGCGAGGTGCGGCCCATCGACGAGGCAGCGCTCCTGCGCGCCGCTCGGGCGATCCGTGAGCGCGCGTACGCGCCGTACTCGCACTTCCGGGTCGGTGCGGTCATCGTCCTGGCCGACGGTCAGCGCTTCGAGGGCGTCAACGTCGAGAACGCCTCCTACCGCATGACCACCTGCGCCGAGCAGAGCGCCATCGCCACGATGGCGACCACCGGTGCCCGCAGCCCCATCGTCGCCGTCGCGGTGGTCGGTGACGGCGAGGACCCGTGCACCCCGTGCGGCGCGTGCCGGCAGACCATCTTCGAGTTCGGGCCGGACGCGACCGTCTACAGCTCCGGCGACGGCGGTCGGCCCCTCATCGCCCACATCACCGAGCTGCTGCCCCACGGCTTCGGCCCGAAGCGACTCGCACAGGGACAGCGATGACGGCGGTGGTCCGATGAGCGGACGTGAGCTCGACGTCGAGGCCATGCTCGCTGGCCTGCGTGACTCGGTGCCCGAGGGGCACCGGTCGGGGCTGATCGCGCTGTGCGGCCGCCCCAACGTGGGCAAGTCCACGCTGCTCAACCAGCTCGTCGGCGAGAAGGTCGCCATCGTCACGCCGACCCCCGGCACCACCCGCAACGCCATCCGTGGGGTCCTGACGCGCGAGGATGCCCAGCTGGTCTTCCTCGACACCCCCGGGCTGGCCAAGCCCCGGACGCTGCTCACCAAGCGCCTCAACGACCTGGTCCGCGACACCTGGGCAGGCGTCGACCTGATCGTCCTGCTCGTCGACGTGGCCGACGGGATCGGGACCGGCGATGCCTTCATGGCCCGTGAGCTGTCGACCATCTCCACGCCGATCGTCGCGGTCGCCAACAAGATCGACCGCCTCGCCGACAAGGGGCGGTTGCTGCCCGTGCTCGAGCAGCTGTCGGGGCTGCTCGGCGAGGGCCGCACCTTCGCCGACGTCGTGCCCGTCTCGGCCGCGACCGGCGACAACGTCGACCACCTCGCCGACGTCCTGGTCGCCCACCTGCCCGAGGGGCTGCGGCTGCTCTCCGCCGACCAGGTCAGCGACCAGCCCGAGGTGCAGCTGGCGGCCGAGATCGTCCGCGAGCAGCTCATCGTGCGGACCCGTGACGAGCTGCCGCACTCCATCGCCGTCACGGTGGACGAGATCCGCCCCGCGGAGGGCCGCGACGACCTGCTCGAGATCGACGCGGTCATCCACGTCGAGCGGGACTCGCAGAAGGGCATCGTGATCGGCAAGGGCGGCGCGACGCTGAAGGCGGCGGCGACCGAGGCGCGCAAGGAGCTCGAGGTCCTGCTCGGTTCCCGGGTCTACCTGACCACGCACGTGAAGGTCGCCAAGGAGTGGCAGCGCGACCCGAAGCAGCTCGGCCGGCTGGGCTACTGACGGAGGGCTGCGTGGTGCGCGAGACCTTGGAGCTGCTCGACTGGCGGCGTCGCGTCGCCGACCTGTACGGCGAGGTGCGGCGCCGAGGGACCTCGGAGACGACCTGGCGGTGGTGGCGCGACGCCCGCGACGAGCTGTTCGCCGGCCACCCCGCCTCGCCGCTGCCCATCTCGCTCCGCGCGAGCTTCACCGGCCTGCCCGTCTTCCCCTACGACCCGGACCTCCGGCTCGGGGCGGTCGAGGTGCACGAGGCCGAACCGGTCCGCGCCGAGATCGCTCACAGCGCGGCGGGGACCACCCCGACCCGGCGCGTCGGGACCCTCGCGCTCGAGCTCGGCGGCGTCGCCCACCCCGTCCCGGTCCACTGGCTCGACGCCTACGGCGGCGGGGTCTTCGTGCCGCTCCGTGACGCCACCAACGGCGACGCGACCTACGGCGGTGGCCGCTACCTGCTGGACACGGTCAAGGGGGCTGACCTCGGCGGTTCCGGGGGTTACCTCGAGATCGACCTCAACTTCCTGTACCACCCGAGCTGTGCGCACGACCCGACGTGGTCGTGCCCGCTCGCGTCGTCGGACGAGGCGCTCCCGGTCGCCATCGAGGGCGGCGAGCGGCTCAGCCACGACCTCGTCGAGGAGCAATCGATGGAGGTGGCGACGTGACCCACCCCCACGACGTGGAGGTGCTCGCCACCGCCGACCCCGAGCGCTTCACCGTGCTCCTCGGGGAGGGGCGTGTGGCGACCGCCACCCTCGCCAGCCGCACCCGGCAGGGCCTGCACCTGCACGGTGTCCCGCCGGTCCACGTCGCCCGTGAACTGGTGGCGCTGATCGTCGAGCACGACCGGTGGCCCGAGAGCGACGACGAGGTCGCGCTCGCCGCGGTCGCCGGAACGTTGCCCGGCGGCTTCACCGAAGAGCTACGCGCCCGCCTCGGCTGACCCTGGACCGGGCGGCGTGGACCCTGACCCGAACCCGCCACGAGGAGGACCACGTGCCGAAGGCCACCTGGAACGGCGCCACCGTCGCCGAGTCGGACCGCACCGTGATGGTCGAGGGCAACCACTATTTCCCGCCGGACAGCGTCGACCGCTCGCTCCTGCGGCCATCGGACCGCACCTCCGTCTGCCCGTGGAAGGGGACGGCGTCCTACTTCGACGTCGTCGTGGACGGCAAGGTCAACTCGGCTGCCGCCTGGACCTACCCCGACCCGAAGCCGAAGGCGACCCAGATCCAGGATCACATCGCGTTCTGGGGAGGTATCGAGGTCACGGACTGACCAGCGACGCGACCGTTCCCGCGGAGCGCCTTTTCGCCCCGACCGCGACGGACGCGGCGCCCCCCTACGCTCATCCGGTCGACCGGCGGACGAAGCGAGCAACGTGATGGTGCAGCGGGTGATGGCCGCCCTCCTGGCGCTGGCCGTGCTGTCCGCCTGCACCCCCTCGGCTGCTGACCCGGTTGCCGCCGACCGACCGCTGGTCCTGGTCCTGCGTTCGGTCGCCGACCCCCACCACGCGGCGTTCCTGGCCCAACTTCGCGACCAACGGTTCGCCGTCGGACCGGTCATCGAGGTGGTGCCCACCGACGGCGAGCAGACCTACGCCGACCAGGACGAGGTCGCGGCCGCCCTCGCGGACCTGGACCGGACGCCGACCGTCGTCGTGGCCTACTCGACACCGCTCGCCACGGCCGCGGTCGACCTGCTGCCGGGGACACCCACGATCACCGTGGTCAACGACCCGATCGCCAGCGGGCTCGTCGAGGACCGCGAACGGCCCGAGGGGTGGGTGACGGGTGTGACGTTCGCCAGCCCTGCCGATCGGACGCTGGAACTCACTGGACGGCTCCTCGGCGAGGTCGATCGGGTCGGCTACCTCGCGCCCGCAGATGACCCTGCCGTCGCCAGTCACCGCGCGGGGATCGTCGCCGCAGCGGAGGACGCGGGCCTCGAGGTCGTCGAGGCCACGTTCGGCGGCGACGACGACGTCGCGGGAGCCGTGGCCTCGCTCGTCGAGGAGGGCGTCGACGCTGCGGTCCTGGCCAGCGCCAACGCCACCTTCGCCGCGTACGACGCGTTGCGTGAGGCGATCACCGGGAGCGGGCTGCCTGTCATCAGCAACAACAGCCGGGCGGACTTCGCGGTCCTCACCCTGGAACCCGACGGTGCCGAGGTCCGTCGGCAGGTTGCCCGCCAGGTCGCACGGGTCCTGGCCGGCGATCCCGTGGCACAGATCCCGGTCGAGGACCCCCGCCGGTTCCGGTTGGTGATCGACCGGACCATCGCCGCGACCTTCGGTGCGGACGACCTCGACGACGGTGTCCTCCGTCAGGCGGACGAGGTCCGGTGAACCGCCCACGTCGTGTCGTCCGCCAGCTCGTCATCGTCACGTCGGTGGTGGGATTGTTGACCGGTGTCCTCGGCCTGGCCGTGGTGCGCCACCTCGAGCGCGACACCCTGCTCACCACCGCGGGTGACACCAGCCTGGTCGCCGCCGAACGGACCGCGACCGTCGTCGATGGTCGCGTGGACGCGCTGCTCGCCCAGCTCGGGCTCTTCGCGACCCGCGAGGTGCTCGCACAGCTCGACGGGACGGTGACCACCGAACTGGAGGTCGCGCTGCGGGTGACCGACCAGGTCGATCAGTTGGTGGTCTACGACGGGTCCGGAGTCGCCGTGGCCGCGGCCGCCAGCGACCGCATCCTGCGACCGGCCGACCTCGACCCGCGTGATCCGTTGCCGTCCGACGGCCCGACGCAGGGCCGAGCCACCGTGGACCTCGCCTCGGACGACGCCGTGCTCGAGCTGTCGATCCCGATCGAGTCCCCGCCGGGCACCGTCGTCGGACTCCTCGTCGGGCGGGCCGATGTGGCGCTGGTCGCCGACGAGGTCACCCAGCAGCTCAGCAGGGGTGGACGGGCGGCCCTGGTCACGCCCGAGGGCACGACCTTCGCCGACCGCGACCGCGACCGGATCACCGAACGGTACGTGCAGCCGGTGGAGGACCTGCCGGCCGAGCGTCCCGTCGCGACGGTGGACGGCCCCGACGGTCCGACGCTGCTGGCCGGCGCCCCGCTCCGCACGCTCCCGGCCTGGGTGGTCGTCGAGCAGACCGAGGCCGACATCGTCGGGGGGGCTGGGGCGACCCTCGGCGGGCCGACCGGGGTCCTGCTCGCGGTCGTCCTCGCCATCGTCGTCGCGGTCATCGCCACCGGCCGGCGGCTCCTGCGTCCGCTCGGCCCGCTGGCCGACGGGGTCGGGCGCCTCGCCGCCGGCGAACGAGGCGTGCGGGTCGAGGAGGAGGGGGCCGGGGAGGTCGCCGACCTCGCGCAGGGTTTCAACCGGATGGCGGCCGCGCTCGAGCTGCGGCGGCGAGAACTCGAGGCCGCCGAGCTCGGCGCACGGCTCAACGAGGAACGGCTCCGCCTGGTGGTCGACGGGGTCGTGGGGTACGCCATCGTCCTGCTCGACGTGCTCGGGGACGTGCGGTCCTGGAACGCCGGGGCGCAGCGCGTCACCGGCTACGCCGAGGCGGACGTGCTCGGTCGGCGGCTGACCGACCTCGGCGCACCGGGTGAGCCCATGACGGACCCGGTCGTCGTGGCGACCCGGACCGGCAGAGCCCGGACCGAGGGTTGGTTCGAACGCCCCGACCGGTCGCGGTTCTGGGGCGAGCTGACCGTCACGGCGCTCCGTCGTGACGACGGCGCGCCGTCCGGGTACGCGGCGATCCTGCAGGACGTGACCGAGCGACGCGAGGCGCGACGCGCGCTCGAGGCCGCCCTGCACCGCGAGCAGGAGGCGGCCAACGAGCTGCGTCTCGCCAACGAGCTCAAGGACGAGTTCCTCGCCGTGGCGGCCCACGAGATCCGCACCCCGCTGTCGGCGATCCTCGGCGCCACCCAGATCCTCGCCCCCGGACCGTTCGCGCTCGACGAGACCGAGACCGAGGAGGTGCGCCAGATGATCTGGCGCCACGCCAACGACATGCACAGCATCGTCGAGCGGCTCCTGGACTTCACCCAGCTGCAGGCTCGGCGGGTGCGCATCGCCACCCGGCCGATGCAGCTGCGAGAGGAGCTGGAACGCGTCGCGGGTTCGCTCGGTCACGAGCTCACCGAGCACGACCTCGTGGTCGACGTCGAGGCGGTCGAGGTGGAACTCGACCCCGGCCTCGTCCACCACGTCGTCAGCAACCTGCTGTCCAACGCGGCGAAGTTCTCGCCGTCCGGCACACGGATCACCCTGAGCGGACGGGCCAGCGCGACGGAGGTGATCATCGCGGTGTCCGACGAGGGCGCCGGCATCCCCGCCGAGGACCAGGAACGGATCTTCGAGCTGTTCCGCCAGTCCGAGCACACCGAGGCGAGCGCTCGGGGCACGGGGGTCGGGCTGACCATCGTCCGGCGCTATCTGGAGCTGGTGGACGGCCACATCGACGTCGACAGTGCCCCGGGGCAGGGGGCGACCTTCACGGTGCGCGTGCCGATCGGCCGCGCCGGATCGAAGGACGGTCACGCGGGCGCCTCCGGTGAGGTCGGCACCTCCGTGCGTTAGTGTCCGAGGCCGGCCGGTGCGGGGGTGTCCCGTCACACGGCGGCGGAGGTGCGACCGGTGTCCACGACGACCATCCTGGTGGCCGATGACCAGGCCGATCTGCGCCGCATCGTGCGTATCCTGCTGACCCGGGGGACCGGGTGGGAGGTCATCGAGGCCGTCGACGGCGACGATGCGGTCGAGGTCGCTGCTGCCAGCGAGATCGACGCCGCGGTCCTCGACCACCGCATGCCAGGTCGGACCGGCATCGAGGTCGCGCAGGTCCTGCGCGCTGACGGTTTCACCGGACCGATCGTGATCTTCTCGGCCTACCTCGAGCCGGACCTGCTCGCCGAGGCGGAGCGCTTGGACATCCGATCCGTGCCGAAGGGCGAGATCGCGATGCTCAACGACGTGCTCCGCGCGGCGCTGGCGGACGGGGCCTGACCCAGCCCCAGGTCAGTGGGCCAGCGCGTCGACCACGGGGGCGTGCCCCCGGATGGCGTCCCTGACGCGCACCACGTCCCCGATGACGATGGTCGCCGGTGAGGCGATGCCGCTGCGCAGCACGTCGACCGCCAGGTCGCCCAGGGTGGTGATCAGCTCCTGCTGGCGGGCCGTGGTGCCCCAGCGGACCACGGCGGCCGGAGTCGTCGCATCACGGCCGTGCAGCACCAGCTGGTCGGCGATACGGGCCGCGTGGTGCACACCCATCAGGAACACCAGGGTGCCGGGGAAGGCGGCCAGACCCGACCAGTCGAGCTGGCTGGCGGGCTTGTCCGGATCCTCGTGGCCGGTCACGAACGCCACCGCCGACGCCAGACCGCGGTGGGTCACCGGGATCCCGGCGGCGGCCGGAGCGGCCACTGCGGACGTGACCCCGGGCACGACCTCGACCTCGATGCCGGCCTGGTGGCAGTGGATGGCCTCCTCGCCGCCACGCCCGAAGACGAACGGGTCACCGCCCTTCAGCCGGACCACGGCACGGCCCGCCCGCGCCTCGGCGACGAGGAGGTCGCTGATGGCGTCCTGACGCCACCCGCACGTGCCGGGGGCTGGCTTGCCGACGGCGACGCGGTCGACGGTGGGTGGGAGCAGGTCGAGGATGGCGCCCGGCACCAGACGGTCGTGCGCCACGAGATCGGCGGTCGCCAGCAACGTCGCCGCGCGGAGCGTCAGCAGCCCCGGGTCCCCCGGGCCGGCGCCCACGAGGTGGACGACGCCGCGCCGCGCCGGTGGTGAGAGCCAGGGCAGCCCGGTCACGCGGGCACCTCGTCGCTCTGCAGCGTGTCGGTCGGGGTGCGCAGGCACCGTTCGACCTCGGCGCGGACCTCCGCGTGGCGCCCGTCCCGCAGCGCGGCCAGCAGGCCGTCGAGATCGGTCAGCGCGACCTCCCACCGTGCGGCCCACTCGGCGAACGGTACGGACCGGGGCAGGCAACCTTGCTTCGCATCGTCGAGGACGTCGACGAGGTCGCCGAGCTCCGGACCGAACTCGTCCTCGAGGTGGCGTCGCAACCGCTTCGCCAGCGCCGGGGCTCGCCCCATGGTGGCGATGGTCATCGCGAGGTCGCCGCGGCGGACCACCGACGGGGTCGCGAAGTGGCAGTGCGGCACGTCGTCGAGGGTCGACAGCAGGACGCGTTCGCGGGTCGCCTCGGCCCAGGTCGCCTCGACGTCGGTGGGATCCTCTCGGGTGACGTAGGCCACGAACGCGCCGGCGAGGTCGCCCTTGCGGTAGCCGCGACGGCGCAGCGTGAGACGACCGGCGTCGGCGAGCGCGACGAGCGCCGGGTCCGGGTCGGGGGTGATCACGAGCACCTCGGCGTCGCCGTGCAACAGCGCCTGGGTGCGGTCGACCGCCTCGTAGCCGCCACCGACGACGACGGCGCGTCGACCGGTCACCTCGAGGGTCACGCTCAGGGAGAAGGCCATCAGCCCGCCGGGGTCGTGGGGTCGTCCCCCTCGAGGTGGATCCCACACTCGGTCTTGGCCTCGAACGCCGCCCAACGCCCCGCGCGGGGGTCCGCGCCCGGCGCGGTGCGCGCCGTGCAGGGGGCGCAGCCGATCGAGGCGTAGCCGTCGTCCACGAGCGGGTGGCGAGGCAGTTCGTTGACCTCGAGGTAGGTCGCCACGTCGCCGTCCGACCAGCGTGCGAGCGGCGCCACCTTCACCACGAACCGGCCGTCATGACGTCGTGCTTCGACGATCGGGGTCCCGGCTCGCTCGGGGGTCTGGCTGCGGCGGACACCGGATGCCCAGCCGTCGAACGCGCCCATCGCCTGGCGCAGCGGCACGGTCTTGCGCAGGGCGCAGCACCGGTCGGGGTCGCGCTCCCACAGCCGGTCACCGAGGTCCTGCGCCTGCTCGGCGACGGTGCGTTGCGGACGGACGTCGACGACGTCGAGGCCGAGCCGGTCGGCGAGCGATCGGCGGAAGGTGATGGTCTCGGCGAAGTGCAGGCCGGTGTCGAGGAACAGCACCGGCGTGCGCGGAGCGGTGGTCGACAGCAGGTGGAGCAGGACGGCGGAGTCGGCGCCGAACGAGGAGGTCACGGCGAACCGCGGGATGTTGGCGGCCGCCCACGCGAGGACGTCGCCCGGCCACGCGTGCTCGAGCTCGGTGGAGGCGGCGGCTGCGTCGGCGATGAGCCGCTCGACGCGCGGGTCGTCCTCGGGCAGGGCGGCGAACGCCGAGGTGAGCGTGCTCACGCGGTCACCTCCGCTCCGACGGGGAACCGCTCGTGCAACGCCCGCGGTCCGACGCGGTCGCACCAGTCCCCGAACGACTCGCCGTCCTCGCGTTCATCGCGCCAGGCGGTCAGCAGCGGGGTGAGCAGCGGCGTGAGGTCGTCGAGGTGCACCCGGTCCGCGTACAGGGTGTTGAGGCGGGTGCCCTCCGCGTCGCCGCCGAGGTGCACCGTGTAGTGGTCCTTGCCCCGGCCGACGACCCCGATCTCGGTCGAGTAGGGGCGCGAGCAGCCGTTGGGGCACCCCGTCACGCGCAGGTGGACCGGTTCGTGACCAACCCCGAGCTCGTCCAGCGCACCACCGAGGCGATCGGTCACCTGCGGCAGCGAGCGCTCCGCCTCGGCGAGCGCCAGCCCACAGGTCGGCAGCGCCGGGCAGGCGAGGGCGTGGCGGGTGACCGGCGTGATGTCCTCGACCAGCGGGACACCGGCGTCGCGGAGGCGTGCGGTCACCTCGTCACGCCGCGCTGCCGGGACGTCGGTGAGGATCAGGTCCTGTCGGGCGGTGAGGCGGACACCGAGCCGGAGGTCGCGGACCAGGGAGCGGACGGCGCTGCGCAGCTGCACCTGGTCGGTGTCCTGGACCCGCCCGGACGGGACGGGCACACCGAGGAACCAGGTCTCCTCTGCGGTGTCCTGGGCGTGCCAGCCGAGGTGGTCGTCGGTCTCGTCCCAGCGCAGCTCCTGCGGCGGGTCGAGCTGGCGTCCGATCCGCGCTTCGACCTCGGTGCGGAACCAGTCGACCCCACGTTCCTCCACGAGGTACTTCATGCGGGCGTGCTTGCGGTCCTCACGGTCACCGTGGTCGCGCTGGACGCTGATGATGGCCTCGACGACCTCGATCAGCTCGTCGACACCGACCGTCGCGAACGGGGACGCCAGCCGGGGGTAGGTCGCCGGCTTGTTGTGGGTCATGCCGAGGCCGCCCCCGATGACCAGCACGAAGCGCTCGATCGCACCCTCGTCGCCGCGGATCGGGACGATCCCGACGTCGTGGGTGTAGACGTCCACGCAGTTGTCGCCGGTGTGGGCGAACCCGATCTTGAACTTGCGGGGCAGGTAGGTCGGGCCGTAGAGGGGCTCGACGGCGTCGCCGCTGTCGCCCGCCACCTGGTCGTGGTCGGGGACGGCCGAGACCCGCCGCTCACCGTCGAGCCACAGGTCCCAGTACGAGGAGGTCCGCGGCCGGACCGCGATGGCGAGCCGTTCGGCATGGGCGAACAGGTCGTCGCGGCCGGGCAGCGGTGCCGGGCAGGCACACACGTTGCGGGACACGTCACCGCAGGCGGCCAGCGTGGACAGCAGGTGGTCGTTGAGGGTCCCGATGAGCTGCTTGAGGTCGTGCTTGCCCACCAGGTGCCACTGGATGCCCTGGCGCGTGGTGATCCGCAGGGTGCCGTTGCTGACCTCGTCGGCCAACGCATCGCAGGCCAGGTACTGCTCGGCGGTCAGTACGCCGCCCGGGATGGAGGCGCGCACCATCATCGACACGGCCCTGCCGAGGCCCGCCTTGGCGCGCTCCTTGCGGACGTCGCGGTCGTCCTGCTGGTAACTGCCGTGGAACTTGATCAGCTGGGTGGCGTCCTTGGAGAACCCCGCGGACGCGTCAGCGAGCTGGTCGGCGAGGTCGCCGGCCAGGTAGCTGCTCTTGGTCTTGAGGGTCTCGACGTCCGCCACAGGAGCTCCGGAGCGCAGGAACGGTCAGAGGTGTGATGGGGGAGGGTCGGCCGGATGGGCCGGATGTCGCACCCCTGGGCGACAGAACCGTGCGAACCGTCGAGTCCGACGGTGGCCCCGCGTCAGCTGGAGGTGAGTTCAGCAGCGGGTGTCGATGGACAGGCCCCGATGTGCCCGACCGTGACACCACGGCGGTTCGCGCCACTCTTGTCTGGTGACGTCAGCCTTCGACGGTGACGCCCGAGCGGCCTTGGACCGCCGCCTGCCGTCACCGTCGTCTTCTCACGTCACCGAGCGACCCAGACGACCGGTGGAACACGCCCGTGTGCTCCCCCTGCGGCGGTTGTGCCCACCTTGCCGCGGTGCTTCAGCGCCTCGGCTGAGGCCGTCACGACGGCAGTTCCTGGCGCCTGGCAGCCAGGAACTGCCAGGCGCACCGGGTGATCCGCGTGCGTCGGCCGCAACTTCCGGCGCCCAGAAGCCAGGAACTGTCACGCAACGCCCGTCGCTGCGCACCTTGGGCCCTGTTCCATGAGCACCCCCACCGAACTCAGCTGGGGGTGACCTCGACGTCCAGGCGGTGGACCGCGTTGCCGCCGTAGCCGCCGAGGTTCCACTCGGGTTCGAGGGGCTGGGTCCGCCCGGCGGCGTCGGTCGCACGGGAGCACAGCTCGTGACGCCCGACGGGTGCGTCCCAGGTGCAGGTGAACCGCTGCCAGGCGTGCGGGTCCGGCGGTGGGTCGAGCTGCGCCGGGACCCACGTGGCACCACCGTCGGTGCTGACCTCGACGTGGGTGACCGGACCGTGGCCGGACCACGCGCGCCCCGACAGCGGCGTCGGGCCGGCCGGCACGAAGCGGCGGCGCGTGGCGAAGTCCGGCACCCCGGGCGGCAGGAGCATCGACTGCACCCGGATCTCGCGCATCGGGGTGCCCGGATCGTCGGGTGCGTCGCGCCAGCGGTAGGCGGTGGTCTGCTGGTAGCCGTCGAACGGTTCGGTCACCGCCTCGATGGTCTGCAGCCACTTGACGCTGGCCATGCCGTACCAGCCGGGTACGACGAGGCGGACCGGTGCCCCGTGCTGGGGCGGCAGCGGCGCCCCGTTCAGGGCGTACGCGAGCACGACGCCGTCGCGGCGCGCCTGCTCGATCGTCAGGCTGCGTTGGTAGGCCTGCGGCTGGCCGCCCTCCACGCCGCGGTCGGCACCGGTGAACACCAGCTCGACGGCGGCATCGGTCGGCGCGACCTCCTCGAGCAGATCGGCCAGGGGGACCCCGGTCCAGCTGCCGGTGCCGATCGCGTGGTTGAGCCACGGCTGGCTGATGGCCCGGGGCGACAGGCGGGCCCGGCCGTTGCCGGCGCACTCGAGGGTGACGCGCCGGGTGACCGACGACCGGGCCTGCAGGTCGTCGAGCGAGAGACGCGTCTCGTGGCTCACGGCGCCGCCGATGGTCAAGCGCCACGTGGCCGGGTCGATCACGGGGATGTCGTAGTGGATCAGCAGGTAGTGCAGGCCGACCGGCGTGACGTCGAGACCGAGCGCCTCGAGCGGCATCCCGTGGTTGCGGGCGGCGAGGTGCAGCTCCGCGGGGCTGATCCCCGGGTCGGCGGTCAGCGACGGCGGTAGGTCACTCGTGGCCACGCTCGCGCCGTCCGTCACCGTGCGTCTCCCTCGACTGTCACCGTCGGCCGAGTCTGGCAGACCACCTCCGACCGGTCCATCGCTCGGCGTCGCGCCGTAGGGTCCGGGGGACCAGCGGCGGTTCGGAGGTGGCGTGCAGCGGGAGCGGACAGCACCGATCGCGACGAGGTTGCGCGGTCTGTCGACCTCGGTGTTCAGCGAGATCTCGGCGCTCGCCCACCAGCACGGGGCCGCCAACCTCGGCCAGGGCTTCCCCGACGACGGCCCGCCGGAGCACGTGGTCGCGGCCGCCCATGCCGCGCTCGACGCCGGTCACCACCAGTACGCCCCGGGACCCGGGATACCGGCTCTCCGACGTGCCATCGCCGACCACCAGCAGCGCTTCCACGGTCAGCACGTCGATGCCGAGACGGAGGTGACCGTCACCTTCGGGGCGACGGAGGCCGTCACGGCCGCGGTGCTCGCGCTGTGCGACCCGGGCGACGAGGTGATCGTCCTCGACCCCGTCTACGACAGCTACACCGCCGTGATCGCGATGGCGGCGGCCGCCGAGGTCCGCGTCCCGATCGACCCGCCCACCGAGGAGCGCGGTTGGCACCTCGACCTCGACCGGCTGGCCGCAGCGATCACCCCGCGGACCCGGCTGCTGCTGCTCAACAGCCCGCACAACCCGACCGGCCTGGTGCTGACGGCCGACGAACTCGACCGCATCGCATCCCTCTGCGTCGACCGCGATCTGACCGTGGTCACCGACGAGGTCTACGAGCACCTCGTCCACGACGGGTCGCACGTCCCGTTGGCCACCCGCCCCGGGATGGCCGAGCGCACCCTCACCGTCTCGTCACTGGGCAAGACCTTCTCGTGCACCGGCTGGAAGGTCGGCTGGGCCGTCGCCCCACCGCCGCTGACCGAGGCGGTCCGGGCCGTCAAGCAGTTCCTGTCCTTCGCCGGGGGGACCCCGCTGCAGCACGCGGCCGTCACCGCGCTCGGATCCGACGACACCACCTACGCCGAGGTCACGGCGGGCAACGCCCGGCGGCACGCGCTGATCGTCGACCGGCTGCGAGATGCGGACGTGCGCGTCGTGCCGTCCGCCGGGACCTACTTCGTGACCGTCGACCTGGCGTCGCTCGGCCACGACGACGCCGATGCCTTCGCCCGCCGCGCACCGGAGGAGCACGGGGTCGCGGTCGTACCGATCGCCGCGTTCAGCGGGACGCCGGATGCGCTGCGGTCGTGGGCACGGCTGGCTGCTTGCAAACGTGAGGACGTGCTGGTCCTCGGGATCGACCGGCTCATCGCCAGCCGCCGCCGGTGAACCGCCGCTCGCCGGGTTGACGCCGGGTACCGGCGCCACCTAGACCTGTGGCTGAGCACGGGAGCCCGGTGACACCGGGCTGAGAGGAGGCGTGGGACGCCTCGACCGTCGCACCTGATCCGGGTCGTACCGGCGGAGGGAGCTCTCGGTGGGGTCCATCTCGTGGCGACCGGCCGTCGGCCGTGTCCACGTCCTGCTCGATCGGTTCGACCGGCACCGGCCCCTGGACCTGGCCACCGCCGCCCTGGGCGGTGGCGCTGAGGTCCTGCAGTTGCGCGCGACGCACCTGACCGACCGGGAGCGTTACGAGCTCGCCGGCCCCCTGCTCGCCGTCTGCCGCGAGGCCGGTGCGGCCCTGATCATCGACGACCGGGTCGACATCGCGGTGGCGGTCGAAGCGGACGGTGTCCACCTCGGCGCGAACGACCTGCCCGTCGGTGTGGCGCGAGCCCTGCTGGGTTCCGACGCGCTCGTCGGAGCCACGGCACGTGACCCGGGCAGCGGCCGCGCGCGGCAGGAGGAGGGGGCGAGCTACCTCGGCGTCGGGCCGGCGTTCGCGACCACCAGCAAGGACGGGCTCCCCGACCCCATCGGTGTGGACGGTGTCGCGGCGGTCGCCGCGGCGGTGACGGTCCCGGTGGTGGCGATCGGCGGGGTCACCGCGACGGGCGCCACGGACCTGGTCGCCGCCGGGGCGCACGGTGTGGCCCTGATCGGTGCCGTGGCCCGGGCGGACGATCCACGCGGCGCGGTCGCTGCCGTCGCCTCGGCCGTCGCAGGTGCGGCGTGACGGGGCCGGAGGAGGTCGTGGTCGTCGGTGCCGGCGTCATCGGCACCAGCTGCGCCTGGTCGCTCGCCCGTGACGGCCTCACGGTCACCCTCGTCGACCCCGAGCCGTTCCGTGGCGCGTCGTACGTGGCCGCCGGGATGCTCGCCCCCATCTCCGAGCTGACCGCCGGCCACGAACGGTTGGCCGAGCTGGGGCTGGCATCGCTGGCCCGGTGGCCGGCCTTCGCCGCGAACGTCACCGCAGATGGCGGCGTCGACCCCGAGCTGCGCTCGCTGAGCACCGTCACGGTCGCGCTGACACGTGCCGACCTGGCCATGGTCGACGAGCACCACGCCCGTCAGGGCACGCACGGCTCGGCGGTCACCCGGCTGCGCAGTCGTGAGCTGCGCGAGCACGAGCCGCTCTTGGCCCCGGGGGTCGTGGGCGGCAGCGTGACGACGGGGGAGGCTGCCGTGGACACCCGGAAGGTCGGCGCGGGGCTCACGGGCGCTGCGGGCGCCTGCGGGGTGCGCACGGTCGCGGACGCCGTCGCGCGGCTCGACCGGGACGCGGACGGCCAGGTTCGAGGCGTCACCACCGCAGGCGGCGACGTGGTCCGTGCGGACGCGGTCGTCGTCGCCGCAGGTCACCGCACCACCGCGGTGCTCGCCGGACAGGGGCACGCAGCGCCCGAGGTCCGGCCGGTCAAGGGCCAGATCCTGCGCCTGCGCGGCCCCGCCGGTGCGCTCGGCCACCAGGTGCGGGCGATCGTCCACGGCCGCCAGGTGTACGTGGTCCCACGCGCCGACGGGCGGCTGGTGGTCGGGGCGACCGTCGAGGAGCGCGGCGAGGACCGCAGCGTCACGGCCGGCGCCGTCCGGGAGCTGCTCGACGACGCGAGCGCCGTGCTGCCGTTCCTCGACGAGTGCGAGCTGATCGAGGCCACGGCGGGGCTGCGGCCGGCGACGGTCGACGACCGTCCGGTCATCGGGCCGGCCGGCAGCGGCCTGGTGATCGCGACGGGCCACCACCGGGGCGGGGTGCTGCTGGCTCCGTTGACGGCCGACCTCGTGGTCGCGGCGGTCCGGACCGGACGAGCGGTCCCGGGTTTCGAGGACGTGGCTCCGGACCTGGAGGCGGCGCCGTGGAGCTGACCGTGAACGGCGAGACCCACGTGGTGCCCGAGGGCACGACGGTGGCCGAGGTGGTGGCCGAGCTGCTGTCGGACGAGGCGTCACCTGGCGGCGTGGCGGTCGCCGTGGACGAGGAGGTCGTCCCGCGAGCGCGGTGGGCCGACCTCGTGCTGGAGGGCGGCGCTCGCGTCGAGGTGGTCACCGCGGTGGCCGGCGGGTGAACGACGTGATCGAGGGAGACGACGTGGACGAGCGACGGAGCGTGAGACACCTCGCGGCGGGACCGCCGCTGACCATCGCCGGTCGCGAGCTGCCGTCGCGCCTACTGCTCGGGACCGGCGGGGCGCCGGACCTGGCCCGACTGGAGGCGGCGGTCCGCGCCTCGGGGACCTCGCTGGCGACGGTCGCGGTCCGTCGGGTCACCGCGCAGCAGGGCGCCGGATCGGTGCTCGACGTGCTGGCTCGCTGCGGGGTGGAGCTGTTGCCGAACACGGCCGGTTGTCGCACCGCCCGCGAAGCGGTGCTGACCGCCCGGCTGGCGCGCGAGGCGTTCGACACCGACCTGGTCAAGCTCGAGGTCATCGGGGACGACCGGTCACTGCTCCCGGACGTCGTGGAGCTGCTCGACGCGGCCGAGGAGCTGGTCGACGACGGGTTCGCGGTCCTGGCCTACACGTCGGGCGATCCGATCGTCGCGCGCCGGCTCGAGCAGGTCGGCGTCGCTGCGGTGATGCCGCTCGGCGCACCCATCGGCAGCGGGCTCGGGGTCTGCAACCCACGTGACATCGTCCGGATCGTGGACCAGGCCGGCGTGCCGGTGGTCCTCGACGCCGGGATCGGGACCGCGTCCGATGCCGCGGTCGCCATGGAGCTCGGCTGTGACGCGGTCCTGCTGGCCACCGCCGTCACCCGCGCGGCCGATCCCGAACGGATGGCGCGAGCGATGCGTCTGGCGGTGGAGGCCGGCCACCTGGCGCGGGGCGCGGGGCGCGTGCCGCGTCGCGATGATGCGCTGGCGTCGAGCCCGACCGACGGCGTCGCGGCGGTGACCTCGTGAGCGTCCCACGGCTGCTGATCCTCACCGATCGCCACCGCGTCAGGACCGTCGGTGGCCAGCTGCTGGACACGGTCGCCGCGGCCGTCGACGCGGGTGCCGACACCGTGCTGCTGCGCGAGCGCGATCTTCCGAGGAACGAGCGGTGCCGGTTGGCGCTGGACGTCGCCGCGGTCGCTCGACGCGGGGGTGCACGGTTCCTGGTGTCGTCGGACCCAGCCATGGCAGCCGCCGCCGGTGCCGATGGCCTGCACCTGACCGCGACCGACCCGGTCGGCGCCGGCTGGCACGGCCGGTCGTGCCACGACGCCGACGCGCTCGAACGGGCCGCGAACACCGGCGCGGCCTACGCCACGCTGTCGCCGGTCGCACCGACGGCCTCCAAGCCCGGCTACGGCCCGACGATCGGCGTCGAGGGCACCGCGGAGCTCGCCTCGGGCGCGCCGCTCCCGGTCGTGGCCCTCGGAGGTATCGACCCCGCGACGGCGTTCGAACTGCACGAGGCCGGTGTCAGTCGGGTCGCGGTGATGGGCGCCGTGATGGGCAGCACCGACCCGGGGGCGGTCGTCCGCCGGCTCGTCGCGGCGGTCGCCTCGTGACGCCGCCGGTGGCGCTGACCATCGCGGGCTCGGATTCCGGCGGTGGTGCGGGCATCCAGGCCGACCTTCGCGCCATGGCTGCGCTCGGGGTCTTCGGGACCACCGCGATCACGGCGGTGACGGTGCAGGACACCCAACGGGTCCACGCGGTCGAGGTGGTACCGCCCGCGATCGTCCGAGCGCAGGTCGAGGTGGTGCTCGCCGACCTCGCACCGCGGGCGGTCAAGACCGGTGTCCTCGGCGCACCCGGGAGCGTGGCGGCGGTGGCCGAGTTGGCCGATGCCGGCCGGCTGCCGAACCTCGTCGTCGATCCGGTCCTGATCGCCACGAGCGGGGACCGTCTGCTGGGACCGGACGCCGAACGGGTGCTGCGCGAGGTGCTGCTGCCGCGTGCTGTCGTGGCGACACCCAACCGTCGCGAGGCCGCCGCGCTCCTCGAGGGCACCGTCGACGACGACGCGGACGCGGAGGCGGCGGGACGGGAGCTGCACGCCCGCGGCGCGAAGGTGGCCGTCGTCACCGGTGGTCACCCCGACGGTGACGAGGTGGTCGACACCGTCGTGTCCGCCGACGGCGTCCGCCACCTGCGCGGACCGAGGGTGGCCACGTCCAACGACCACGGCACGGGCTGCGGTCTGAGCGCGGCCATCACGGGCCACCTGGCACTCGGTGTGCCGCCGCTGACCGCCGTCGACCGCTCGGTGCGGTTGGTCCGCGACGCCCTCGCCAGATCGGCGGCGTGGCGTCTCGGCCACGGACGGGGCCCGGCCGCAGCCGGCTGGTTCGGGACCCCGGCGGCCGGCGGGTCAGGTGCCGCCGAGCTCGACGTCGGGGACATCACCGCTGGTCTCACCGAGGCGGCTCATGGTGGTGACGGTGCCGCCGGCGAGCACCAGCACGGTCAGCCCGGCGACGAGTGGCGGTGAGATCGCCCCGCCGGCGAACCCGCCGGCGATCACGATCGCGCACGCTGACAGGAACGCGGTCCCCGCGAACGGGTCGACCCGACGCAGCGCCGGCCCGAGGACCAGCACGACCGCCAGCGGTCCGAGCATCGCGAAGGCGGCGAGCAGGAGCCCGAACCCGAGGATGGGTGCGACCGCGCCGATGAGGACCACGGCGATACCGGTGGTGCGCAGCCAGCGCATGTGCGTGGCCTCGCCGACGATGGCCACGCTGGCCCCGCTCGCCAGGGAGAGCAGGTACGGCGCGAGGTCGCTCGGGTACGCGAGCGTGAGCGGCAGGCTGGCCACGCCGAACGCGCCGAACCCCGTGGCGACGGCCAGCGCGCGGCGTCGGTACGGCACCGGGGGCACGAGGGGTGGTGGCACGGCCGGCTCCGGCGGGAGGGGGGAAGAGCGACGCTAGCCTCCCGGGTCCGGTCCGCAGCACCCGAGCCCTGCCGCTCGTACCCGACCCCCGATCCCCGATCCCCGACCCCGTACCTGCCGCTCGCGCGCGGGTGCCACGCGAGGACGTCCAGATGGCCGCCAAGAACGCAGACCTAGGCGTCACCCCGCTCAGCGAGGACGTGTCGGCTTGGTACAACGAGCTCGTCTTCAAGGCCGAGCTGGCCGACCGTGGTCCTGCCAAGGGCACGATGGTGATCCGGCCGTACGGGTACCGGGTCTGGGAGCTGCTGCAGAGCCAGCTCGACCAGCGGTTCAAGGACACCGGGCACGTCAACGCCATGTTCCCGCTGTTCATCCCGATGTCGTACCTGCAGCGTGAGGCCGAGCACGTCGAGGGGTTCGCACCCGAGCTCGCCGTCGTCACCCACGGCGGAGGCAAGGAGCTCGAGGAACCGCTGGTCGTGCGGCCCACCTCCGAGACGGTGATCGGCGAGATGTACTCGCGGTGGATCTCCTCGTACCGCGACCTGCCGGTGCTGATCAACGCGTGGAACAACGTCGTGCGGTGGGAGCTGCGTCCCCGCATCTTCCTGCGGACCACCGAGTTCCTGTGGCAGGAGGGGCACACCGCGCACGCCGACGAGGCGGACGCGATGCGCGAGACGATCCAGATGTTCGACATCTACGTCGAGTTCGCGCGCGACGTGGCTGCCATCCCGATGGTCGCCGGTGAGAAGACGCCGGGTGAACGGTTCGCGGGCGCCGTACGCACCTACACCATCGAAGGGATGATGCGCGACGGCAAGGCGCTGCAGTGCGGGACCTCGCACTACCTCGGCACGAACTTCGCCAAGGCCTTCGAGATCGACTACCAGGACGAGAACAACGAGCTGCAGCTGTGCCACACCACCTCGTGGGGGATGTCGACGCGCATGATCGGTGCGATCATCCTGGCGCACGGCGACGACCAGGGCCTGGTGCTACCGCCTCGCCTCGCGCCGATCCAGATCGTGATCGTCCCGATCGGGCGCGGCGAGCAGGGCGATGCCCCGCGGGCCAAGGCGCACGAGCTCGCCGGCCAGCTGAAGGCGGCGGGCGTCCGGGTGCACGTCGATGACCGGGACGCCTCGCCGGGCTTCAAGTTCAACGACTGGGAGCTGAAGGGCGTGCCGCTGCGGGTGGAGCTCGGCCCCCGTGATCTCGAGGCGGGCCACGTCCTCGTGGCCCAGCGGGTCGGCGAGGTCGACGAGAAGGGCCGCGCCGTCAAGGAGACGCTGTCCTTCGACGAGTTCGTCACCGGTGCCGCCGCCAAGCTCGACGGCTACCACGATCAGCTGCTGGCGCGGGCCGAGGCCTACCTCGCCGACAACCGCGCGTCGGTGGACGACTGGGACGCGTTCGAGGCGCAGACCGCGACCGGTTTCGCCGACGCCTTCCACTGCGGGTCGGCGACCTGCGAGGACGACATCAAGGCCGAGACGGCCGCGACCCCGCGGTGCGTCCCGAACGACGGTGCCGCCGAGGAGGGCACCTGCATCCGGTGCGACCGGCCGTCGGCGTACGGCAAGCGGGTCGTGTTCGCTCGTGCCTACTGAGGCGAGCAGCGAGGTGGTGGTCGCCCCGGCGCTGCCGGGCGAGTGGGCCGTGGTACGCGAGCTACGCCTCGCTGCCCTGGAGGACGCACCCGAAGCCTTCTGCTCGACGCTCGAGGGCGAGCGCGGGCTCGAGGAGGGGGCCTGGCGGCGGAAGCTGGACGATCCGGACCGGACGACGCTCGTAGCGCGCTACCGCCGTGAAGCTGCGGGGATGGCGGTCCTCGGTGTGTGGGACGAGGACGGCGTCGAGGCGACCGCGGACATCGGCGGTGTGTGGGTCGCGCCGGTCGGCCGTGGCCGTGGCGTCGGGGACGCGCTCATCAGCTCCGCTCTCGGGCTCGCGCGCGACCGCGGGCTGCGACGTGTCCTGCTCGAGGTCGGCGATCACAACGTGTGGGCGCAGGAGCTGTACGCGCGCCACGGGTTCACCCCGACGGGGCGGACCAGCGCGATGCCGCCGCCCAAGCAGCACGTCACCGAGCACGAGCTCGCCCGCGACCTGTGAACCGAGCGAGGGTTCGGGACGTCCGAGCACGTCGATCTCAGGGATCGCTCGTCGTGGTCTCCTCCGCGTCCGTCTCCTCCGGAGGCGGGTCCGGTTCCGTGGCCGGCTCCGTCGTCTCCGTGGGCGTCGGTTCCGGCTCGGGCTCCTCGGTCGGTTCGACGGTGTCGGTCGGTTCGTCGGTGTCGGTCGGTTCGACGGTGTCGGTCGGTTCGACGGTGTCGGTCGGGTCGCTGGACTCGGTCGGTTCGGTCGTCGTCGCGTCCGAGGTCGTGGTGTCGTCGTGGTACTCCTCCGGCGCGTCGGTCGCAGGTGCCGTCGGATCGGGATCAGGTTCGGCCAGCTCCCCGTCGACGTGGTCGGGGTCGTCGGGTGCGTCCGTGGCCGGTGCGGGGTCCTCGAGCGTGCCGCCATCCTCGTCCTCGGCGGTCGTGCTCGTGACCTCGTCGGCCCCCGCGGTGATCAGGATGGTGAGGATCTCGGCCTCGGCGCGCTTGATCCAGGCGTAGGTCTCCTCGAGGGTGAGCGAGCCGGCCTCGCTCTCGAGCCGTTCGAGGTCGGCCCAGACCGCGGCGAGTTGGGCCAGGACCTCATCGTCCGGATCCTCCTTGAGCGTGACCACGAGCTGGACGGCCAGCGCGTGGGTCCGGCAGGACTCGCACTCGTAGTTCGCTGCCACGGCCGTGTTCACCGGGGTGATCACGTTGGCCTGCCCGACGATCATCACGACCTGGAAAGCGACGGCCACGCTGGTGCAGTCGCGACAGCTCGCGTAGGCGAACGCCTCGTTGCGTTCATCGACCGGACCACCGTCGGTGATCCAGACGAACGCGAGGGCGACGTCGTAGACCGTCGACCCGTCCTCCGTGTTGATGACGATCGCACGGTTGTCGCCCTCGCGGGTCGGCAGCGGCTCACCCCAGGGGAAGGGCCACTGCTCGACCGTGGCGCCCTCCTCCCGCGGATCGATCTCCAGGATGGTCGGAGCGTCACCCTCCTCCTCGAAGAAGGCGAGGAGCGTCGGTGCCGCCGAAGCGTCGACCGTGGCGTGGGTGCCTTCCTCGGCACGCGGGACGAGGATCAGCCCGATCTGGCCGTCCCCGACGGCGTTCGCCGGGGGTGGACCGGGGACGGCACCCGGAGGTGTGCCGGCGACGGAGGGGGCCGCCCCGGGGACCGGCGTGGCGGCCGGGACCGTCTCGGGCGCGACCAGCCGGGGGAGCGGGCCGCCCTCGTCAGCTTCGATGGGTCGGTACTGGTCGCCGGGCCACCACAGCCACGACAAGCCCGCGACGGCCGCGACGCCGAGCACCAGGACGCCGGCGCGTCGCCAGCGGCTGCCCGCGCTCAGCTGCCACAGCCGAACCCACGTGCGGTGAGCGACCCGAGCGAGCAGGTAGCTGACGGTCGCGACCGGCAGGACGAGCGACACGATCGACAGCAGACGGATCCCGACGTTCGCGAACTCGCGGTCGGCCCAGTTGGTGGCCAGGACCTCCCACTGGACGCCGAGCGCGTCCCAGGCAGTGGCCGCGAGGCGGGGGACGAGCAGCACGATCGTCACCAGCAGGGCCGCGAGGAGGGGCACGACGACCAGGACCCACAGGGTGACCGCCGCGCGCGCCCAGGGCTTGAGCGCCTGGTGCTGCCCACCCCGCCAGCGTGTCGGCAGGACCCCGAGCAGGGTCGGCTTGATGTGGGCGAACAGGTCGGGGACACCGATGAGGTCGGCGAGGATGTGGTACCCGTCGAACCGCACCAGCGGTGCCAGTTGCCGGGACATCTGGAGCAGCTGGGCAACGACCAGCAGGAGCAGGGCATCCGCGCGTAGCCACGACCAGGCGACGAGGGTGGCGACGGCGAACACCGCGTTGAAGTACAGCCCCCCGAGGTCGACGCGCAGCCGGCCTCCTCGGCCGAGCCGGTACGCGTCGGTCACGTCGGTGTAGAACGCCGGCCAGACCAGGTACAGGCCGACCCCCATGGCCCCGGGGGTCGCGCCGCCGTAGCGGCAGGCGGCCGCGTGTCCGAACTCGTGGAAGGCAGCGGATACGAGCGTCAGCGCGAACACGGCCAGCAGCAGGTGCGGTTCGTAGAAGGCCTGGTGCAGGCTCGAGGCCAGGCCTCGCTCGACGATCACGAAGTGGCAGGTCCAGACGAACGCGGCGAGGAACAGCAGGACGAGCGAGGGGCGGAAGAGCGCCGCGAACGGACGGGTGATCCGTCGGGTGATGTGCGGATCGGAGATCACGAACTTGCAGCGCAACGCCAGCAGCGGGTTGGCGGTGGGCAGCTCGGGTTCGGATCCGTCGGGAGCCCGCACGAGCCCGAGCGGGATGAGCTTGGCCGCCGTCAGGTACACGGCGTCGGTGGCCTGCACCGTCCGCCCCGTCCGTTCGCTGACCCGAGCGGCGATGGCCTCGAAGCCGCGCTCACCGTCGATCGCCTCCAGCACCGCGTAGAGCAGCGGGGTCAGCTGGATGACCTGACCGTCAGCTCGGCGTGCGAGCGAGGGTGGGTGGCGGTACCCCGACCCCCGCGGCCGGCCCAGCAGCTCGGTGCCGGCGCACGGCGACGGAGCGGGGAGTCGAGCGACGACTTCGCGCCGGTCGTCCGTGCTCGTCGTGTCCTGCGTGCCCGGACCGTCCCCGGCCGCCACGTCGTCGAGGGACGTGGTCGTCGTGGCCGAGGACGATCCGAGCGGGGGCGCGGTCACAGGCGGACCTCAGCGAGAGCACGCACCTCGTCAGTCCTGCAGGATGTCGGCGGTCTGCTCGGCCGTCGCTTCGGCGAGCACGCCGTCGAGGTTCTGGGTGATGATGGCGGTCTGGTCGGCGACCGCGATGGCTTCCGAACTGATCGAGCCGACGTTCGCGGCGGCCGCGGCCTCGATCGGCGCCGCGACGTTGGCGTTCGCCGCCACAGCACCGGCGATCGGAGCAGCCAGGTCGGCATCGAGCTTCACCTGGACGTCGATGTTGACCAGGTTGCCGTCGAGCAGGCCGCCGGAGGTCACGTCGCTGACGACGCCCGACCCGGTGTCCACGACGTCGTCCACCACGTCGGTCACGTCGTCGACGACTCCATCGACGACCCCGTCGTCGACCACCCCATCGATGACCCCATCGATGACCCCGTCGTCGACGGTTCCGTTGGTCCCGTTGGTCCCGTTGACCGTGCCGAGGACGTCATCGGTCCCGAGGTTGGTCGGTTCGGTGGCGGTGTTGGTCGTGTTGGGGTCCGTCGTGGTCTCGGCGTCACCGCTACCACTGCCACCATCGGGGTTCTGGAGCTGCGTGATCGTCGCGTCCTGCGGCGCGGTGGCGATGGCCTCACCGGAGATGTACTGGTCGATCATGACCGCCTGGGTCGCCTGTGCCGCGGCGCTGGAGAACAGCGACAGCACGTTGGCCGACACGGCCGCGTCGATCGGCGCGGCGATGTTCAGGTTCGCGGCGACCGCCAGGTCGATCGGGGCGGCCAGTGCGAGGGCCAGGTCGATATCGATGTTGAGGTCGAGCAGCGACATGACCTCCTTGGCCGGCAAGGTGGTGCCGATCTCAGCCTCGAGTTCCGCTGGCGTCAGTGCGTTCCCATCGCTCACGTTCGTTCCTCCGGTCGGTGGTGTTGGAGCCGGGTTCATCGGGGGGTGCGGCGGGTGGTGCGTTGCTGCCCACCGGCCGTGACCGGCCGGCGGCGTCGGGTGGCGATCAGCGCGAGCACGCCGAGCGCGAGGACGAGCGCCGCGAGCAGCGCCAGCTGCCAGGTCGAGGCGCCGGTCCACGCCAACGGTCCGACGTCCGCGGACCGCGCCCCGGTCGTGACCGCCGTCGGGGTGCGCAGCTCCTGGGTCCGGACGGCGGGTGCGCGCTGGAGGTCGCCTGCGGCGGTGCCCTCCCCGAGGACGCTCGGTGGCTGGGTGTCCGCGGGCGCTCCGGGTGTGACCGCCACTGGGGCGGTGCCGGGTACGGGCAGCGGCGTTGGGACCGGGGGTGGCGTGGTGGTGCCGAGGATGGCGAGCAACGCCGCATCGAGGACCTCGGGGAGCTCGCCGGCCTCGAGCCGACGGAGCAACTCGTCGCCGAGGACGTCCGACTCGAGGAGCCCGAACAGCAGGGCCTGGAGGCCGCCGAGGTCGAGCGTGCCACCGGACACCGCAGCGAGGAGCTGCGCGAGGATGCCGTCGAGGACCGCCCCGACCAGCGCGCCGAGTTCGGCGTCGGTCAGCATGCCGAGGTCGAGCAGGTCGAGTACGCCGACCAACCCGAGCAGCTGGTCGATCTGACCGGTCGCGAGCAGGTCGCCGACCAGGGTGTCGAGCACCGCGGTCAGTTCGCTGATGAGGCCGGTGTCGAGCAGCGACTGCAGCACGCCGGTGAGTTCGGTGAGCAGGTCGGCGCCGAGCAGGCCGGTCAGGAGTTCGTCGAGGAGGCCGGTGAGCTGCTCGATGGCGCCAGCCTCGAGGAGGCCGTCGACCAGGCCGAGGAGCTGTTCGACGAGACCGGATGCGAGCAGCTGGTCGACCAGGCCGGTGACGAGGCCGAGGAGCGCGTCGAGGTCGCCGGAGGCCAGCAGGATGTCGAGGAGGTCGGTGACGGTGTCGATCAGACCGCCGTCGAGCAGTTGGCCGAGCACGCCGCTGAGCACCTCGGTCAGTTCGCCGATGAGGCCGGTGTCGAGCAGCGACTGCAGCACGCCGATGAGCTCGGTGAGCAGGTCGGCGCCGAGCAGGCCGGTGAGGAGTTCGTCGAGGAGGCCGGTGAGCTGCTCGATGGCGCCGGCCTCGAGGAGGCCGTCGACCAGGCCGAGGAGCTGTTCGACGAGACCGGATGCGAGCAGCTGGTCGACCAGGCCGGTGACCAGGCCGAGGAGCGCGTCGAGGTCGCCGGAGGCGAGCAGGCTGTCGAGCAGGTCGGTGACGGTGTCGATGAGCCCGGCGTCGAGCAGTTGGCCGACCAGGTCGCCGAGCACGTCGGTGAGCTGGCCGATCAGGCCGGCGCCGAGCAGGTCGTCGAGCAGTCCGGTGACGGTGTCGAGCAGGCCGGCGTCCAGCAGCCCACCGAGCAGTTCGCCGAGGAGGCCGGTGAGCTGCTCGATCGCGCCAGCCTCGAGGAGGCCGTCGACCAGGCCAAGGAGCTGTTCGACGAGACCGGATGCGAGCAGCTGGTCGACCAGGCCGGTCACGAGGCCGAGGAGCGCGTCGAGGTCGCCGGAGGCGAGCAGGCCGTCGAGGAGGTCGGTGACGGTGTCGATCAGGCCCGCGTCGAGGAGCTGGTCGACGAGGCCGGTCACGAGGCCGAGGACGGCGTCGAGGTCGCCGGAGGCGAGCAGGCCGTCGAGGAGGTCGGTGACGGTGTCGAGCAGGCCGGCGTCGAGGAGCTGGTCGACGAGGCCGGTCACGAGGCCGAGCACCGCTTCGAGGTCGACGGAACCCAGCAACCCGGTCACGAGGCCGAGGACGGCGTCGAGGTCGCCGGAGGCGAGCAGGCTGTCGAGGAGGTCGGTGACGGTGTCGATCAGGCCGGCGTCCAGCAGCTGGCCGAGGATGGCGGTCACCTCATCGAGGAGCCCGGAGGCGAGCAGGCTGTCGAGCAGTCCGGTGACGGTGTCGAGCAGGCCCGCATCGAGCAGGCCGGTGAGGAGTTCGTCGAGGAGGCCGGTGAGCTGCTCGATGGCGCCGGCCTCGAGGAGGCCGTCGACGAGGCCGAGGAGCTGTTCGACGAGGCCGGATTCGAGCAGCTGGTCGACCAGGCCGGTGACGAGGCCGAGGAGCGCGTCGAGGTCGCCGGAGGCGAGCAGGCTGTCGAGCAGGTCGGTGACGGTGTCGAGCAGGCCCGCGTCGAGCAGTTGGCCGACCAGGTCGCCGAGCACGTCGGTGAGCTGGCCGATCAGGCCGGAGGCGAGCAGGTCGTCGAGCAGGTCGGTCACGGTGTCGAGCAGGCCCGCATCGAGCAGGCCGGTGAGGAGTTCGTCGAGGAGGCCGGTGAGCTGCTCGATGGCGCCGGCCTCGAGGAGGCCGTCGACCAGGCCGAGGAGCTGTTCGACGAGGCCGGATTCGAGCAGCTGGTCGACCAGGCCGGTGACCAGGCCGAGGAGCGCGTCGAGGTCGCCGGAGGCCAGCAGGCTGTCGAGCAGGTCGGTGACGGTGTCGATCAGGCCGCCGTCCAGCAGTTGCCCGACGATGGCGGTCACCTCATCGAGGAGCCCGGAGGCGAGCAGGCTGTCGAGCAGGTCGGTGACGGTGTCGAGCAGACCCGCGTCGAGCAGTTGGCCGACCAGGTCGCCGAGCACGTCGGTGAGCTGGCCGATCAGGCCGGCGCCGAGCAGGTCGTCGAGCAGGTCGGTCACGGTGTCGAGCAGGCCCGCATCGAGCAGGCCGGTGAGGAGTTCGTCGAGGAGGCCGGTGAGCTGCTCGATCGCGCCAGCCTCGAGGAGGCCGTCGACCAGGCCGAGGAGCTGTTCGACGAGGCCGGATTCGAGCAGCTGGTCGACCAGGCCGGTGACGGCTCCCAGGAGCTCGTCGAGCTGCCCGGAGCTGAGGAGCCCGTCGACCAACTCGAGGACCTCGTCGACCAGGCCGGCCTCGAGGAGGGACCCGAGCAGGTCGTCGAGGGAACCCGTGAGCTCCGGCAGGACGTCGCCGGTGAGGACATCATCCACGAGGTCCGTCAGCGTTCCGGTGAGGCCGAGGTCGCCCAGCCGCTCGATCAGGTCCTCGACGAGGTCGACGAGACCGAGCTCGAGCAGCACCTCCAGCGCGCGCTGCAGACCAGGGGGGCCCTCGGCGTCGAGGACGGTGGCCAGCTGCTCGAGCGCCGCCGGATCCTTACCGGCCAGGTCCATCACCGTGTCGGACACCGCGTCGGTGAGGTCGTCGCCGAGTGCCTCGGTCAGCAGCCCGTCGTCGCCGAGCAGATCGTCGATCGCCGCGGACTCGGGGTCCTCCTTCGTCGCCTCGGCGCCCTCTGCCTCCGCGGTGTCGGCTCCGTCGGATCCTTCCTCGGTGTTCGCAGCGTCGTCAGGATCGCCGAGCACCTCGGTGCCGTCGGCGGGGTCCTCGGTGCCGTCGGCGGGGTCCTCGGTGCCGTCGGCGGGGTCCTCGGTGCCGTCGGCGGGGTCCTCGGTGCCGTCGACGTCCTCCGCCTGGTCGGAGGGAACCTCGCCGTCCTGTTCGACGGCGTCCTGCTCCACCGGGTCGCTGTCGACCGCGGTCTCACCGTCGACCGACTCGGACGTCCCCGTGTCGTCCTCCGCTTCCGTGCCCTCCGTGGGCTCCGAGGACGAGGTCGCCGCATCGCCGTCGGTCGCATCCTGCTCGTCCTCCACCGCATCGACGGCATCCTGGACGGCGGTCGCGAGGGCGACACGGTCACCCTGCTCAGCAGCCGCGCGGGGGGTGTACAGCGCGAGGCCACCGAGGGTCAGGAGTGCGGCGAGGAGCACGACGACCGCATCTCGGATGGTCTGGCCCAGCGGGAGCTGGCGGTCCACGGGGATCCCTCCGGTCCGTTCCAGCCGGCAGACGGGATGCCACCGGCTCACAGACGGTCCCCCTGTCCGCGTGCCGGGTCCTCGCGACCTTCGACCGGGGGAGCTGACCTCTCGGCCGGTGCAGCCCTGTCGGGTGGACAGCGACGAGGTGCGTCATCTGGCCATCACGGGCGGTGGCTGCGCGCGTGGCCGGGGCCGAGCGTGCAACCGGTGTGTCCCACCGGCCGAGTCCCGGAAGGCCGGCCGCGTGCGCAGGGTCCGCAGGAGCCACTGCGGCAACGGTGAGACTCACCGTCGCGACTCGGAGGTTCGAGGCGCCTCCCCGCTCGGCGTGCGCCGAGTGCACGTCTGGCCGCGGGGCTGAACGCCCGGGGGCACTCGTTCGCTCAGGTCGTGGACGGTCCGACAGCCGGACCCGACGGTGGGGTTGGTGTGGCGGACACGACCGATGACGAGGCGCTCGAACGGTTCTGCACGGCCGAGCACCCGCGCCTGCTCGGACTGCTCACCCTGTACGTCGGTGACCGGGGGGTGGCCGAGCAGCTGGCCCAGGACGCGCTGGTCCGTCTGTGCCAACACTGGCCGCGGGTCCGTCGGATGGCCCACCCTCGTGGCTGGCTGACGCGGGTCGCGTTGAACGGTGCCACGTCGTGGTCCCGTCGACGGGCGGCCGAACGCCGGGCGCTCGCGCGCCACGGGCCGGACCACGAGGTGTCGCCCGGGACGGACACGGTGACGGCCCTGGCGGTACGCGACGCGCTCCGTCGGCTGCCCGATCGCCAGCGCCGGGTCGTCGTCCTGCGCTTCTACGCGGGCCTCGACGTCGCCGAGGCGGCATCGGTCCTGGCCTGCCCCGAAGGCACCGTCAAGTCCCTCACCCACCGCGCGGTCGCCCGGCTGCGCGACGAACTCGCGCTCGCCGAGCTGGAGGATGACCGTGTCCGCTGACCTCGAGACCCTGCTGCGCGACGCGGCCGACGGACCGATCCCAGCGCTCGACCTCGCCGCCCTGCAGCGCGTTGGTCGCCGTCGTCGTCGCCTCGGCAACGCGGTGGGTGCGGCCGGTGTGGCTGCCATCGTGGCGGTCGCCGGGATCGCGCTGTCCACCACGGCCGACGACTCGCCACGGCCCTCCGTCGCCGACGAGCCGGACGGGAAGCTGCGACCGGACCAGGCCGAGGATGACGCTGCGACCGACGGTGGCGTCGTGGATGCCGAGGACGGGGCGCCCGTCACGATGGCGGTCCGAGCCGAGGGTGACCGCTGCTCGCTGGAGCTCGTCGCCGAGGGTGTTGACGGACCGCTGCACGGGGCGCTCTGGCTGCACCCCGTCTGGTGTGCGGCGGACCCGCAGGCCGAGGACCTGCACCGCACCGCGCTGCCGTCCCTGCGCGCACCCGCGCTCGACGGGAGCCTCCACCCCGAGCAGCTGCTCGGGGGGCTCGTGGAGGCGGACGTCGTCGCGGTCCGCGTGCGGACCGATCGGGCCGACGTCACGGTGCGGACCACCGAGGTGCCGGGTCCCGGCGCGGTGCAGATGCGCGGGTACGCGGTGGTGGTGCCGATCGCCGACGGAGCGACCGAGCCCGGGCAGCGCCGCTTCACGTACAGCCGCGCCGACGGATCCGTCGACGCGGAGATCGCCCCGACGTGGGCGCTCTTCGACGTCGCGTGGTCGTCGGTGGGGGAGCCCGAGCCCGGGCACCGCACGACCGGGCAGCCGCTCGACGACGTGCCGGTCACGCTGCCGGACGACGTGCCGCCGCTCGGTACGTGGCGGCCCGATCCGCCGCCGGTCGATCTGTCACCGCTGAGCATGCGTGGGACCACCGCGGACGCCTGGTACGCGAACGAGGACCCGTACGAGCCGTCGTACCCCGTCGACCGCGAGGTGGTGGCGGATCGCCTTGGCGGCGAGGACCGGCTGGTCCTGCTGTGCGAGTTCCTCGGCGTCCAGGTGACGCGCGCCGCGCAGGAGGTCGACGTCCCGGCGGAGGAACGTGACCTCGTCCCGGAGGTGGTCACCCACCTGGTCCTGCGAGAGGCCGCGGTGGTGGGAGGGGATGGGATGACGGCGACGATCGTCCACACCTGCGGCCTCGGTGACCCGTTCGGCGACCGGTGACCATCCGTTCGGCGGTGCTCAGACCGCCGGGTCGAGGATGACCTTGATGCAGCCGTCGTCCTTCTTCGCGAAGATCTCGTACATCTCCGGGCCCTGCTCGAGCGGCACCCGGTGCGTGACGAGGTCCTCGGTACCGAGCGGGTCGGCGTCGTCGGTGACGTACGGCATCAGCTCGTCGATCCACCTCTTGACGTTGCACTGCCCCATGCGCAGCTGCAGCTGTTTGTCGAACATCTGCAGCATCGGGAGCGGGTCGGCGGCGCCGCCGTACACCCCCGACAGGGACACCGTCCCGCCGCGACGGCAGGCGTCGATGGCGGTGGACAGCGCGCTCAGGCGGTCGACCCCCACCTTCTGGGTCACGGGCTTGGCGATGGCGTCGGGCAGGCGCGCCGTCATCTTCTGGGCGAACTCGGCGACGGGGTTGCCGTGGGCCTCCATGCCCACCGCGTCGACGACGCTCGCCGCACCACGGCCGTCGGTGAGGTCACGGATGGCGTCCCCGACGTCGTCGACGTCGCGCAGGTCGATGGTGGTCGCGCCGTGCTGCGCCGCCAGGGCGAGCCGCTCGTCGATGAGATCGACGGCGATGACCTGCTCGATGCCCTGCGCCTGAGCCGCCCGCACGCAGAACTGCCCCACCGGGCCCGCGCCGAGGACGGCCAACGTGCCGCCGGGCTCGGTGTCGGCGTACCGCACCGCCTGCCACGCGGTCGGCAGGATGTCGGACAGGTAGAGGAAGCGGTCATCGGCCGGCCCCTCGGGTACCTGGATCGGGCCGAAGTCGGCGTGCGGGACGCGCAGGAACTCGGCCTGCCCGCCCGGGACCTGGCCGTACAACTCGGTGTAGCCGAACAGGGACGCCCCGGTCCCGTGGTCGGTGTTCTGCGTCGTCTCGCACTGGGAGTACAGCTGACGGTCGCACATGAAGCAGTCGCCGCACGAGACGTTGAACGGGATCACGACCCGGTCGCCGGGAGTGAGGCCGGTGACCTCGCTGCCGACCGCCTCGACGATGCCCATCGGTTCGTGACCGAGCACGTCGCCGGGCGTCAGGAACGGCGCGAGCACGTTGTACAGGTGCAGGTCCGAGCCGCAGATCGCCGTGGAGGTGATCCGCACGATCGCGTCGGTCGGCTCCTGGATGGTCGGGTCGGGGACGTCCTGGATCCGCACGTCCTGGGTGCCCTGCCACGTCAACGCTCGCACTGTTGCTCCTCGCTTCGGCTGACCGCGCCGGCGGCGACCGGTGAGGACCACGGTGTGCGCGGTGCTCCGCCGTCGCCACCGGCGGCCCCCGAGCGTCCGGTCGACGCCACCCCATCGAACTGGAGGTCGTGCACGGCCGGTCAGTCCCGCCAGCCGACACCGGTGGTGGCACGCCCCTACCGTCGACGCCGTGGTCGCCCGGCGGCCGCGGTGGACGACCACGGAGGTGCGAAGGTGGCGAGCGGACGGCTGGATCGACCCAGGGCGGGTGAGGGGCGGATGCTCGCGGGGGTGTGTGCGGGCATCGCCGAACACTACGGGTTCAACGTCACGATCGTGCGCGTGCTGTTCGTGATCTTCGCGATCACGGGCGCGAGCGAGATCGCCTACCTGATCCTGTGGATCCTGATGCCGAAGCGCGGATGAGCGTGGCGCTGCGCATCGGGGAGTTCGCCGGGTTCCCGCCGGAGGCGTTCGGTTTCTACGCCGAGCTCACCCGTGACGACAACAACAGCCGAGCGTGGTTCGACGAGCACCGCGACACCTACGAGCACGCCGTCCGCCTGCCGATGGAGGAGCTGCTCGACCGGGCCGCGACGGACGGGTTCGGTGACGACGGCAAGGTGTTCCGGCCCAACCGTGACGTCCGCTTCTCGAAGGACAAGCGGCCCTACAAGGAGCACTGCGGCGCCGTCATCGGCTTCCGCAGCGGGACCGACCGCGCCGGGGTGTACGTGCAGGTCTCGGCCGAGGGGATGCGCGCCTCGACGGGGTACTGGGAGCTCTCACGCGATCAGCTCGACCGCTTCCGACGGGCCGTCGACGACGGCCGCACCGGCGGCACCCTCGTCCGGCTGGTGCAAGCGGTCCGGGATGAAGGCTTCGAGGTCGGTGGCAGCGAGCTCAAGCGGGCCCCACGGGGGTTCGACCCGACCCACCCCCGCATCGAGCTGCTGCGGCACAAGCGCTTCACGGTGTCGCGCTCGTGGCCCGTCGCCCCGTGGATGCACACGCCCGAGGCCTACGATCACGTCGTGGCGGTCTGGCGTGCCGGCCAGCCGATCAACGCCTGGCTCGAGCGCCACGTCGGGGCGGCGGCCGAGCCACCGCGGCGCCGTGGCGGCTGAAGCCTCGGGTCAGGCGCCGGCGCGTGCGCGTTCGAGCGCGTGCCCCGTCACTCGGATGAGGGCGTCGCGGACCGAGCCACGGTCCCGGGCATCGCAGTGCAGCATGGGCACGTCCGGCCCGACCGCCAGAGCAGCGCGAACATCGGCCAGGTCGTGCGGAGGGTGGCCGTCGAACACGTTCACCGCGACCACGAACGGCAGCCGACGCTGCTCGAAGTAGTCCACGGCGGGGAACCCCTCGTCGAGGCGCCGCGTGTCGACGAGGACGACTGCTCCGACGGCACCCCGGGTCAGCTCGTCCCACATGAACCAGAACCGGTCCTGCCCCGGGGTCCCGAACAGGTACAGCACCAGCCCGTCGCTGACGGTGATCCGCCCGAAATCCATCGCGACGGTCGTGGTGGTCTTGCCGGTCACGGCCGAGGTGTCGTCCACGCCGAGCGATGCCGCGGTCATCGCAGCCTCGGTCCGCAGCGGCGGGATCTCGCTGATGGCGCCGACGGCGGTCGTCTTGCCCACGCCGAAGCCCCCGGCGACGACGATCTTGGTCGAGACCGGGCCGAGGTGTGGCGCGGCTCGCCGTTCAGCAGGCGCGAAGGCCATCGAGCAACCGTTCGAGTAGGTGGGTATCGGGTCCGGAGTCGGAGGCGGTGGCGTGGACGCGCAGGCGGTCGTCCGCAGCGAGGTCCGCCACGAGCACGCGAGCCACCCCGAGCGGGATCGACAACGTCGCGGCCACTTCGGCGACCGAGATCGGGTGCCGGCACAGCTCGAGGACGCGCCGGGTTTCGAACTTGAGCGAGGCGTTCCGCTCATCCGATGGATCGGTGGCTTCGATCAGCGCCTCCAGCGGCAACTCGCCGATCGGCTGGGTCCGCCCGCCGGTCATCAGGTAGGGCCGGATCATCCGATCGGGATCGGGTGTGCTCATCGCGGGAGGGAGGCTGCGAGTTGGTTGCGGAGCGCCGGCGTCAGGGCGGCGCCGACCTTGTTCACCAGGATGGCCATCTCGTAGCCGACGAAGCCGATGTCGCAGGAACGTTCGGCGAGGACGGTCAGGAGCGAGCCATCGCTGATCGGGGTGACGAACAGGTAGCCGGCGCTCAGTTCCACGATGACCTGCTCGACGGTCCCCGCGTTGAAGACCGCCGAGGCGCCGCGCGTGAGGCTGGAGAGCCCGGCCGCGACGGCCGAGAGCTGATCGGCGGTGGCGCGGTCGAGACCGTCGGACAACGCGAGCAGGAGGCCGTCGGCGCTGACCACGAGGGCGTGGGACACGCCAGTGACGTTGCGTGCGAACGCGGCGACGAGGAAGTCGACTCCTTGCGGTACGGGGGCGTTCACTGCCGCACCTCCCCGTTCCCGTCGGCGGGTTCGTCGGAACGGCGAGCGGCGCGGGCCGCGGACTGGAAGGCGGACAACGCCCGGCGGCCCTCAGGGGCGCTCGCCCCGGAGGTACCGGTGGGCGGGACGACCGGATCGCGCAGCTCGGGAGAGAGGCTGGCGGCCGGGATCCGTCGCGGCAGCCCGGCAGCCGGGGGCCGGACCGGGGTCGGTGCGAGCGCGGGTGGCGTCGGCGGCCGCGGCGCCGCGGGCCTCGGCGCCGTGGCAGCGACAGCCGGCGACGGGGCCGACGCCGGCACGTGAGCCACCGGCGGCGCAGGCACTGGCGCAGGCGCAGGCGCCGGTGGGCGAGGCGGCGGGACCGATGCCTGGAACAGCAGGCGCTGCGCGTAGTCGTCGAGGTCCGGGACGGAAGCCGTCGGGAGGGGGGTGGTCGCGGCCGGGGCTGCGGAGACGGGGGCCGGGGCAGGGACGGCAGGCGTCGGGGTCCGGGCGGCCGGTGGTGCGGCCACGGGGGCGGGCTGGAGCGCAGGTGCCCCCACGGGATGTGCGGCGACGGGAGCCGGCGTGACCGGGCTCTGGGCGGACGCAGCGGCGTCGACGGGCTGGACGGCGGCAGGCTGGAGGTGTGCGTCGGTCACCGGGCCGGTCGGTGGCGAGGCGGTGAGCATCGTGCTGGGAAGCTCGACGATCGTCGTCGTCCCGCTCCCCGGCGTCGAGCGCAGTTCGACACGCACGCCGAGCTTGGCGGCGAGCCTGCCGACGACCTGGAAGCCCAGGTGGCGGACCACCTGGTCGTCGAGCTCCGGTGGCGACGCCAACGTGGCGTTCGCGTTCGCGAGCACATCCGCGTCCATCCCGATGCCCTGGTCCTGGATCAGGATGGCGACGCCGGCTGAGGTCGGCTGGGTTCCGATGCGCACGTCCGTACCTGGAGATGAGTACTCGGTGGCGTTCTCGATCAGTTCGGCCAGTAGGTGGGTCACATCGACGACCGCTGTTCCGGCGAGCGCGTAGGTCTCGTCGACGCGGATGTCGGCCCGGGCGTACTGCTCGATCTCGGAGGCGGCCGCACGGGCGACGTCGGCCAGGGACACCGAACCGGATACCTGACGTGGGGACTCCTCGCCCGCCATCACCAGCAGTGACTCGGCGTTGCGGCGGATGCGCGTGGTGAGGTGGTCGAGGGTGAACAACCGGCGGAGGGTCTCGGGGTCCTCTTCGGTGAGCTCCAGCTCATCGATGACGGCGACCTGCCGGTGCAGCAGCGATTGGTTGCGCCGAGCCAGGTTCACGTAGATCCGGGAGTAGGACGCCTGCCGCTCAGCCTGCTCGCGGATGAGTTGGCTGGCCAGGCCGGTCGCGCGGTCCTGGGCCGTCTCGGCGTGGCGCCACCCGATGATCTGCCCGACGGCCGCGAACAGCACGGCGCCGGCGTGGATCAGTGCCCACGTCCACGGTCGCTCGACCGCGGCGGCGTGGTTGAACATCAGGTCCGGCACCAACGACGAGCCGAGACCGTGGCTGATCGCCGTGAACGCGATGGCCCACCCGAAGGCAGCCCAGTCCTGGTACAGCGCGATGAACCCGAGGATGATGAAGAAGTGGAAGTGAGCCTCGATGAGGCCGCCGGAGAAGTGCACGAGCACCGCCGAGCACCACACCAGACCCGCGGTGACGAGGATGCCCTTGAGGCGCCGGGGTACGACGCGTGCCTGTGCGAGCCCGACCATCACGCCTGCGAGAGCCACCTCGGCCAATGCGTGGCGAGCCGCTTGTCCGCTCAGGACGCCGAAGATGAACAGCGCCGGGACGTGCAGGGCGAGCAGCACGCTCAGCGTCCGGTGCCGAACGGCGAACCCCTCGTCGTCGAGGCTCTGACCACGCGGTAGCCAGGCCTGCAGACGGTCCTGGAGGCCAACGGGTGCGGCGGTCGGTGTTGCGTGCATGCGGGCCCCACACGTCGAGACGGTTGCGCAAGTCTTCGGCAGGCGGCGTCGCTCCCTTGATGCCGAGCAGCCGTTGGCGGCTGTTCGGACGCCCGCGTGCGTTCGCGCCGGCGGCCGTCCGTCCTGCAGGCCGCTACCGTCCGAGCCGTTCGGGACCCGAGAGGCTGGCGAGCTGTGGCGACCATCGTGCTCCTGCGGCACGCGACGACGGCGGCGACGGGCAAGCGGCTCGGCGGCTGGACGCCGGGCGTCCAGCTCGACGAGGCCGGGGTCGCACAGGCGGAGGCTGCGGCGCAGCGGCTCGCGCAGCTGCCGGTGAAGGCCGTCTACGCCTCGCCGCTCGAGCGCACACAGGAGACCGCGAAGCACGTCGCGAAGGCGCATGACCTGAAGGTCCGCACGCGCCGGGACGTCGGCGAGGTCGACTACGGGGAGTGGACCGACCGACCGCTCGGACAGCTCCGTCGCCGGAGCCTGTGGCCCGTGATCCAGGCGACCCCCTCGAGGGTGACCTTCCCGGGTGGTGAGTCGATCCGCGGAGCGCAGGCCCGCGCCGTGGACGCCGTCGAAGCGCTCGCATCCGACCACCGGGGCGAGACCATCGTCGTGGTCAGCCACGCGGACGTCATCAAGGCCGTCCTCGCCCACTTCCTCGGGATGCCGCTCGACACCTTCCAGCGGTTGCAGATCGCGCCCGCGAGCGTGAGCGTGCTCCACCTCGCTGAGGGTGGCCCCCCTGTCGTCTCCCGCATCAACGATCACGGACCGCTCACCGCGCCGCCGGCACGCGAGCCGGAGAAGCGCGCGACGAAGCGCACCGCGCCCCCCACCTCCGGCGCGACCCGACGGACGACCAGGAAGCGCACCTCGTGATCGACGTCGAGCTCACCGACCCCCACCATGTGACCGCGGGCTACACCGGTGTCCCGGGTTCGCGGACCTTCTTCGTGCAGGCGGAGGACGACACCGAGCTGGTGACCCTGCTGCTCGAGAAGGCCCAGGTCACCGGTCTCGGTGAGCTGATCGCCCAGCTGCTCGCGCGGGTCGACGACACGCCGGCCACGGACTGGGACCGGGCCGCGATGGAGCTCCGCCTGCCGATCGAGCCGCGGTGGCGGGTCGGTGCCATCCAGGTCGGCCTCGACCCCGAGCGCGGCAGCTTCGTCCTGGAGTTCGCCGAGCTGCTGGTCGAGGAGGACGAGGACGACGACGCCGAGCCCCTCGAGGCCCGCATCTGGGCCGACCAGGACCAGGCGCGCCGGCTGGCGGCGCACTGCGCCGAGGTCGTCGGCGAGGGCCGCCCGCGGTGCCAGCTGTGCGGCCGGCCGACCGCGCCCGACGGCTCCCACACGTGCCCAGCCACCAACGGGCACGGGACGCTGTCGCGCTGAGGTGACCACCCCCGAGCCGCCGGTCCGCCCGACGGACGCTGAGACCGCCGACCGTCTGCGCGGCGCACCCTTCGAGCCGATCGGGCGGTTCGCCGACGCCTCGAACGCGACGCTGCTCGTGCGCCTCACCGACCGCGACCCGCGGACCCACGAGGACCTGGCCGCGGACCTCGGACGGGACCCGGCGCTCGACGACGTCGATCCGGTGGACCTCGCCGTCTACAAGCCGCGGCGCGGGGCAGCACCGCTCTGGGACTTCCCCGCGGGCACCCTCCACCAGCGCGAGGTGGCCGCCTACGAGATCTCGGCGGCGCTCGGGTGGGACCTGGTGCCGGTCACGGTGCTGGTGGACGACGGCCCGTTCGGGGTCGGCAGCCTGCAACGCTTCGTGCCGCACGACCCGACCCACCACTACTTCCACCTGCTCGACCACGGCGACGAGGACGTCATCGACCAGTTGCGCGCGATGGTCGTGCTCGACGCGGTGATCGACAACGCCGACCGCAAGGGCGGTCACGTCCTGCTCGAGCACCCGGTGACGACGGGCTCGACGGGGGGCGCGGACGCCGGGGACGCCGGGGACGCCGCGGACGCCGAGCCGCTCCTCTCCGGTCGGATCCAACTGGTCGACCACGGCGTCAGCTTCAACGTCGAGGACAAGCTGCGCACCGTCGGCTGGCACTTCGCGGGCGAGCCGGTCCCCGAGGTGCTGCGGGCCGACGTCGTCCGGCTCGGGCAGGCCGTGGTGGGTGGGCCCCTGGGGGAGCGGCTGGCGGGTCTGCTCGCCCCCGAGGAGGTCGCCGTGCTGCTGGACCGGATCGCGCGGGTCGCCGAGCTCACGCGCTTCCCCGAGCCGTCCGGACGTCACCCCTTCCCGTGGCCCATGCTCTGACCGGGTACAACTCGGGGCATGGCGACCTACCGCGAGCAGGGCATCGTCCTGCGCACCTACAAGCTCGGTGAGACCGACCGCATCCTGCACCTGCTCACGCAGGGGCGCGGCAAGGTCCGTGCCGTGGCCAAGGGGGTGCGCCGACCCGGCAGCCGGTTCGGAGGTCGGCTCGAGCCCTACAGCCACGTCGACCTGCAGCTGTACGAGGGGCGCAACCTCGACACCGTCAACCAGGTCGAGCTCATCGCGCCGCACGCCGGCGTCCGGGCCGACGACCGGCTGTCGGCGGCCGCCGCGGCGATGTGCGAGCTGACCGACCAGATCGCCCAGGAGGGGGAGCGCGACAACGCGTTGTTCCTGCTGCTGCGGGCGGCCCTGCAGACCCTCGAGGCCGACCCACCCGAGCCGGCCGTGTTCGTCGATGCCTTCCTGCTGCGGGCCGCGTCGATCGCCGGGTTCCACTGCTACGCCGGCGCCTGCGCCATCTGCCGGCGGCCCGGCCCCCACGCGTTCCTGTCGGTCAAGGTCGGTGGCACGCTCTGTCCCGATCACGCGCCGACGGGGACGCGGGCGGTCACCACCGACGTGATCGATCTGCTCATGCTGCTCGTCGCGCCGGGGGAGTGGGCAGCCCTGCCGCGTGCGGTCGCCGACGATCCCGCTGCGCACCGGGTGGCCGGCTCCTACGTGCGCGCGTTCATCGAGCACCACCTGAACCGCCAGCTGCGCAGCTACGACCTGGTCCCGCGGTGATCGCCACCGTCCGCTCCGAGGTGGCCGCCGCGCTGCAGGCGGCCGGGGTGGCGGACCCCGGTGACCTCCCACTGGCAGCCGGCGAGGTCGTCGTCAACGCCCTCGAGCACGGCCGTCCCCCGGTCGAGGTGCGCGTGCAGGTCGTGGGCGGTGCGGTCGAGGTCATCGTGCGCGACGCAGGAGCAGGACCGGCCCGACCCGTCGACGTCCCGGGCGGCGAGGTCGAGCGTGGGCGTGGCCGGTGGCTCGCCCACCACCTGGCCACCTGTGAGGAGCGTCGGACCCCGGACGGCTTCGAGGTGCGGCTGACGCCGGGGCCGGGACCGGAAGGGCCGGCTGGCTAGGCTCGTCGCATCCCTGCCACCCCGAGGCATCCGTGCAGTCCGCCGACATCGACCGCGATCGGGTCCCCGGCCACGTCGCGGTGATCATGGACGGCAACGGCCGGTGGGCCAACCAGCGGGGCCTACCGCGCAACGCCGGTCACGAGGCCGGTGAAGCAGCCTTGTTCGACACCGTCGAGGGCGCCCTCGAGCTCGGCATCGACGACCTGACCGTCTACGCGTTCTCGACCGAGAACTGGAAGCGGCCGGCGTCGGAGGTCAAGTTCCTGCTCGGCTTCAACGAGTCGCTGCTCGTGCGTCGCGCCGACGAACTGCACGACCGGGGTGTGCGTGTCCGGTTCATCGGCCGACGTGGCCGCCCCGTCCCCAAGCGCCTCGTGAACCTGATCGAGTCGACCGAGGCGCTCACCGCCGACGACGAGCGCATGACGCTGCGCATCGCGTTCAACTACGGCGGACGCAACGAGCTGGCGGACGCCGCCAAGGCCGCGGCGGTCGACCTCGCCGAGGGACGCATCAAGCGCATCGACACCCGGGCCATCGAGGCTCGCCTCTACGACCCGCAGATGCCGCCGGTCGACCTGCTCGTGCGCACCTCGGGTGAGCAACGTCTGTCCAACTTCCTGCCGTGGCAGGCGGCGTACGCCGAGCTGGTCTTCACCGAGACGCTGTGGCCGGACTTCGACCGCCGCGAGCTGGCGCGGTGCGTGGCGCTCTACCAGGCTCGCGAGCGCCGGTTCGGCAAGGCCGTCGACAAGGTGATCACGATCCGCGGGTGACGCGGTCGCGACCGGGGGCGGTGCCCGGCCACCGTCAGGGGCGGGGCAGCGACAGGCCGAGCCGGCCGGCGAAGTCGTCGAGGATGGTGTGGGTCAGCCCCCAGATGATCCGCCCCCGGTGTGTGATGCCGGGGAACGGCAGGCCGACCACGCGATGCTTGGCCACGTTGGCGGGGTCGAGCAGCCAGGTGAGGGCGATCCAGTCGGCGGCGGCCACCTCGTCCGGGTGGGCGGACAGTGGCTCGGGTTCCTCGAGCCCGTAGACGAAGGTGGCCACGAGGCCCTGGGTGGTCCGCCCACGCTGGTCGTCGAGCCGCCCGAGGGGTGCGGGCAGCACCAGGGCGACCTCCTCGAAGGTCTCGCGCGCCGCGGTGTCGGCGAGGTCGCGGTCCCCCCGCTCACGTTTGCCGCCGGGCAGGGCCATGTGCCCTGACCAGCGGTCGCCGACTCGTTCGGCCCGCTCGATGAGCGCGATGGCCAGGCCATCGTCGGTCGGTGCGAGGACGAGCGCCACCGCAGCCTGCCAGTGGTGACCGGGGTGGGTGGCCTCGCGATCGGGCTCCCCGGGACCGAGCCGTGCGACGACGTCGTCGAGGTCGAGACGCGCTGGGTCGAGGGTGGAACCGGCGCTCACGGTCAGGCGGCGAGCTGGTCGGCGTCACCGGCCGCTGTCAGCTCGGCGAGGCGACGGGACAGACGAAGCGCGGCATCCTCCGGACCGACCGGGGACGCACCGAGGGCGACCTGGCGCGCGACCACGGCCGGCTCGGCACGCAGCAGGGCCCAGCCCCGGCGCAGCAGGGTGAGCGGCGGCTTGCGCGACTCGCGCAGGTCGCGCACCAGACGGCGCCAGAAGGTCACCGACGGACGCAGCGTCAGGCACAGCGCGTCGGCGAGGATGCCCGCGTCCCTGCAGGCCGCGATGAGCTCCGCGGCGAAGATGCCCTCGGCGACCACCAGCGGGGCGTCCCCGACGTCGAGGCGGTGGGTGCCGATCGCGCGGCTCGAGGGGATGTCGTAGACGGGCAGCTCGGCGGCGCCGGTGGTGGCGAACTCGACCAGCGCGGCGAGGGCGCGCTCCGCGTCCCACGAGGCCGGATCGTCCCAGTCGACCAGCCCGTGCCCTTCCTCGCCGGGGATGTGGGCGAGGGGGAGCCCGGGGTCGTCGCCGTCCCGGTAGAAGTCGTCGAGGCAGACGGTCGGGAGCCCGGCGCGTTCGGCCAGCGACGACTTGCCCGACCCGGAGGGCCCCGCGAGCAGCACGATGCGGCTCCGCACCGCGGGGGCGGGGGAGGTCGGGTCGTGCGCGCGGGGTTCCATCGGCCACAGGGTAGTGGTGGCTACCCCCGCCGGGTCCCCAGGCGGTGGTCGAGCACGTCGGCGAGATCGGCCGCGACGGCCGGCGCCTGCTCGACCGGCAGCCCGGCGACGGTGATGCGGATCGCCGGTGGCGCGTCGATCCGGAACGGTTCGCCGGCCTGGACGGCCCAGCCGCGGGCGGCCATGCCCTGCACGACGGGGACCTCCTCGGGGACCGGGACCCAGACGTTGAGACCGCTGGCACCGTGCGCGGTGAGCTCGCGTTCGGTGAGCGCGTCGAGCAACGCCGCCCGGCGGGCCGCGTAGGTCGCGGCGGCACGTTCCAGGGTGCCGTCCTCGATCGCGGCCTCCCACACCGTGACCGCGAGCCGCTGCAGGAGCTGGCTGACCCACCCGGTCCCGAGGCGCTGGCGCCCGAGGACGCGGGCCACGGTGTCCTCGTCGCCCGCCAGGACGGCGAGCCGTAGGTCCGGTCCGAGGCCCTTGGCCACCGAGCGGACCATCGCCCACCGTTCCCGGGACGGGTCGCTCAGTGGGTGCAGCCCGGGGCCCGCGACGGCGGCGGCGTGGTCGTCCTCGATGACCAGTACCTCAGGGTGGTCGGCGAGCAGCGCGCCGAGCTCCGCGCGGCGTGGCGCCGAGGTCGCGGCACCCGTCGGGTTCTGGGCCCGGGGGACCACGAGCAGGGCCTGGATGCCCTGGTCGAGGGCTGCGGCCAGCCCCGCCGGTGTGATGCCGTCGTCGTCGACCGCGACGGGCACCGGGGTGAGCCCCATCGCGCGGACCAGGTCGAGCGACCCGATGTAGCCGGGATCCTCGACCCCGACGCGGTCGCCGACCCGGAGGTGGACCTCCAGCACGCGCTCGATCCCGTCGTGGGCACCGCCGACGACGGCGAGGTGATCGGTGGCGACCCCGTCCTCGCCCAGCGCTGCGGCGGCGCGATCGAGCAGCGGCCCGTGCGCGGGCTCGACCCCGTACAGGGGCGGGTCGAGGGTGAGCCGCCCGAGCGCGCCGGCCAGATCGGGGAGCAGCTGCCGGTCGGGGTTGCCGCTGGCGAGGTCGAGCGCTCCGGGCGGGACGTCGGGGAACAACCGGCCCGACAGAGGTGGTCGGTGGCCGACGACGGTCCGGGAGCGGTCGTGGCTGACCAGGACCCCCCGTTGGCGCAGGTCGCGGTAGGCGCCGGCGACCGTGGTCGGTGAGACCGCGAGCGTGCGGGCCAAAGCCCTCACGGAGGGAACCGCCTCACCCGGGCGCAGCGCGCCCGAGGTGACGCCGCGTTCCACCGATCGGACGATGGCGGCCGCCGTCGAACCCGTGATGGGATACTGTGCTGGCTCAGGGAGCATAACTGTACTGTAACAGATACTCGAGGAAGTGCTCGAGGAAGGAGGTGTGACGTGACGCACGTGATCGTGACCCGACGACTCCGACGACGCCCGGCGTCCGTCGCACCAGCCGCGGACGCCACCGCCACCGCCTGACCGGATCCGTCCGGCCGGCGGGATCCTCCTCGCCGGCGGACCGACCGTCGGCGGCCCCGTGCGCGCCTCCCGGCGCCCCGTGTCCCTCCCGAGCCTCACCGTGACCGATCACGCCACCACCTCCACGTCCCGCACGCTGCCCCCACCCGCCCCGACCCTCACCGAGCGTCTGCGTGCCATCCCGCACCGCGTCCGCGTCGTCATCGCGCTCGCGATCGTCTACCTCATCTGGGGCTCGACCTTCCTGGCCAACGGTGTGGCGGTCACCAGCATCCCGCCGTTCCTGATGCTGGCGGTGCGCTTCCTGCTCGCCGGCAGCATCCTGTACGCCATCGCGACCTGGCGGGCCCGCCGTCGGGTCACCCACCGCCCGCCGACCTGGCGGCAGTGGCGCCACGCCTTCGTCACCGGGGCGACCCTGCTGGTGGGCGGCACGGGCCTGGTCACGGCGGGCCAGGTCCACCTCGGCTCGGGTATGGCCGCCCTGCTGTGCTCGACGGTGCCGCTCTGGCTCGCCGTGGTGGCGCGCGTCCGCTTCGGCGACCGTCTCCGGGCGCGGTCCTGGGTCGGCCTCGCCGTCGGCCTCGTCGGCGTCGGCACGCTGGTCGACCCGAGCGGCGGCCAGCTCGTGCCGATGCTCGTGGTCCTCCTCGGCGCCCTGTCGTGGGCCGTCGGGTCGCTGCGCAGCCGGACCGCCGACGTCCACACCGCGCCGCTGGTCGCGTCGGCCATGGAGATGCTGGGCGCCGGTGTCGGGTTCCTCCTCGTGGGGCTGCTCCTCGGCGAGCCGGCCCGCCTCGACGTGGCGGCGATCGACCGCGTGTCCGTGGTGGCCCTGGCCTACCTGATCACCGCCGGCTCGATCGTGGCGTTCACGGCCTACCGCTGGCTGCTGAACAACGTCGCCACGGTGCTGGTCGGCAGCCACGGGTACGTCAACCCGGTGGTCGCCGTCGGTCTCGGCTGGGCCTTCGCCGGCGAGCTGGTCACGAGCCGCACGCTGCTCGGCGGTGGCATCGTCCTGATCGCGGTCGTGCTGATGGTCACCTCACGGCCCGAGCAGCCCGTGCCGGCCCAGGCAACCTCGGGTGGTGACGTGTTCGCCGGTGAGCGTCGTTGGCGGATCGGCACCGTGCACGTCGACTGGAGGACGCTCGGCGGACGCTCGGAGCGCCCGCGCGAGGGACGTCGACCCGCCGAGGTCACCCCATCCTGACCTCGCCCACCGGTGGTCGGCGCTCGCGCGTACCGACGTGGTGTTCTCAGCGTCCCTTCGGGTGCCAGACGGTCTTGGTCTCGCAGAACGCCAGGATCCGCCGCGGCCCTGCCGCGGGCACCGCGGTCCAGTCCGGCTCGTCCGCCGGGGGGCGGACCACCCGCTTGACGTTCTCGGCGGCCAGTCGTTCGAGGTCGGTGGTGTCGCTGCCGGCCAGGCCCGTGAGGTCGATCGCGTTCACGTCGAGGTGGCCGGCCAGGATCGGCGCGAGCTCCGCGGTGTATCCGGTCAGGATGTTCACCACACCACCGGGGACGTCGGAGGTCGCCAGGACCTCGCCGAGCGACACCGCCGGCAGCGGCCGCTGCTCGCTGGCGACGACCACCACCGTGTTGCCCGAGACCACGATCGGTGCGACGACCGCGACCAGGCCGAGCAGCGAGGAGCCCTGCGGCGCGAGGGCCGCGACGACCCCGGTCGGCTCGGGGGAGGAGAGGTTGAAGTACGGGCCGGCGACCGGGTTCGCCGCGCCGTCGACCTGGGCGTACTTGTCGGCCCAACCGGCGTACCACACCCACCGGTCGATGGCGGCGTCGACCTGCTGCTCGGCCTTCCGCCGGGTGAGCTGCTCCACGGCGGCGACCTCGTCCACGAACTGGGCGTGGCGCCCCTCGAGGATCTCGGCGACGCGGTAGAGCACCTGCGAGCGGTTGTAGGCCGTCGCGCCCGCCCATCCCGGCTGGGCCGAACGGGCCGCGACCACCGCCTCGCGGACGTCCTTGCGGGACGCCCGCGAGGCGTTGGCGAGGAAGTCACCCTTCTCGTCGACGACCTCGTACGAGCGGCCGGACTCCGAGCGGGGGAACTTGCCCCCGACGTAGAGCTTGTAGGTCTTGCGCACGTCGAGCCGTGTGCCCGCCATCAGAGCATCTCCTCGGTCGGCGCGAGGTAGGAGGCGAGGCCGTGGCGGCCACCCTCCCGACCGAAGCCGGACTCCTTGTACCCACCGAAGGGGGAGGTCGGATCGAAGCGGTTGAAGGTGTTGGCCCAGACGACACCGGCACGCAGCCGGTCAGCCATCCACAGGATCCGCGATCCCTTCTCGGTCCACACGCCGGCCGACAGCCCGTACGGGGTGTTGTTCGCCTTCGCGACCGCCTCGTCGGGGGTGCGGAACGTCAGGACGCTCAGGACCGGACCGAAGATCTCCTCCTGAGCGACGCGGGAGCTCTGCCCGATCCCGGTGAAGACGGTGGGCTTGAACCAGAACCCCGAGCTCGGCAGCTCGCAGGGCGACTCCCAGCGCGTGCCACCCTCGGCCTCGCCGGCCTCGACCAGCGTGGTGATGCGCTCGAGTTGCTCGGCCGAGTTGATGGCACCGATGTCGGTGTTCTTGTCGAGCGGATCGCCGAGGCGCAGGGTCTCGAGCCGCTGCTGCAGCTTGTCGACGACGAGGTCGTGGACCGACTCCTGCACGAGCAGGCGCGAGCCGGCGCAGCACACGTGGCCCTGGTTGAAGAAGATCCCCGCGACGATGCCCTCGACGGCCTGGTCGATGGGCGCGTCGTCGAACACGATGTTGGCAGCCTTGCCGCCGAGCTCGAGGGTGAGGCGCTTGCCCGTCCCGGCGAGCGCACGCTGGATGGCCTTGCCGACCTCCGTCGAGCCGGTGAAGGCGACCTTGTCGACATCGTCGTGGCCGACGACGGCCGCACCCGTCTCACCGGCACCGGTGACGATGTTGATCACGCCGGGCGGCAGGTCGGCCTGCTGGCACAGCTCGGCGAACAGCAGGGCGGTCAGCGGCGTGGTCTCGGCGGGCTTGAGGACCACCGTGTTCCCGCAGGCCAGCGCCGGCGCGACCTTCCAGGCGAGCATCAGCAGCGGGAAGTTCCACGGGATGACCTGTCCGGCCACGCCGAGGGGACGCGGCGCCGGGCCGAGACCGGCCCAGTCGAGCTTGTCGGCCCACCCGGCGTGGTGGAACAGGTGTGCTGCGGCGGTCGGGACGTCGACGTCCCGCGACTCGCGGATCGGCTTGCCGTTGTCGATCGACTCGAGGACGGCGAACTCGCGGGCGCGCTCCTGCAGCAGCCGTGCGAGGCGGTAGAGGTACTTGCCGCGCTCGGCACCGGGCAGCTTCGACCAGGTACGGAACGCCTTGCGGGCCGCCTTCACGGCCCGATCGACGTCGGTCGCGGTGCCGAGCGCCACCTCGGCGAGGTGCTCCTCGGTGGACGGCGAGATGGTCGCGAAGCTGCCACCGTCGGCCGGGTCGACGAACTCGCCGCCGATGAACAGCCCGTAGCTCGAGCGGATCGTGGCCAGGTCCCGTGCCTCGGGCGCCGGCGCGTAGTCCCACGTTGGGGTGGTGAGGTCGGGGACCTCGCTGGTCTGCACTGCGGTCATCGGCTTCAGTCCTCGTCGAGCGGGCTTAGTCGAGCGTGACGCGGTCGGGGCTCCAGTAGTGGCCCGTGCGCTGCTTGGCCCGCTGCATGAGCAGGTCGTTGAGGAGCGACGAGGCGCCGAAGCGGAAGCGGTCGGGGTGCAGCCACGCGGCACCGGCGATCTCGTGCACCAGCACCAGGTACTTGATCGCGTCCTTCGCGGTCCGGATGCCGCCGGCGGACTTGACCCCACGGTGCTCGCCGGTCAGCGCGTGCCAGTCACGCACAGCCTGCAGCATGACGGCCGTGACCGGCAGCGTCGACGCCGGGGACACCTTTCCGGTGGAGGTCTTGATGACGTCGCCACCGGCTGCCAGCGCGAGCCAGGAGGCCCGCCGCACGTTGTCGTAGGTCTGCAGCTCGCCGGTCTCGAGGATGACCTTCAGGTGGACGTCGCGGTCGAGCGAGCCGCCGACCTCGTCGCACACGGCCTTGATGGCGACGATCTCCTCGAAGACCCGGCCGTAATCACCGGCCAGGAAGGCCCCCCGGTCGATGACCATGTCGATCTCATCGGCGCCAGCCTCGATGGCATCCCGGGTGTCCTGCTGCTTGATCGCGAGGCTCGAGCGTCCGGAGGGGAACGCGGTGGCGACCGCGGCCACGTGGATGTCGGTGCCGGTCAAGGCGTCGACCGCGGTGGCCACCATGTCGGGGTAGACGCACACCGCCGCGACCGAGGGGCAGTCCGGGTCGCTCGGGTCGGGCTGGCGGGCCTTGCCGGCCAGCGAGCGGACCTTGCCGGGGGTGTCGGCACCCTCGAGGGTGGTCAGGTCGACGGCGCGGATGGCCAGGTCGATCGCCCACGTCTTGGCCTCGCGCTTCAGCGACCGCGTCCCGAGCTGGGCGACCCGTCCCTCGACCCCGACCTCGTCCACGCCGGGCAGACCGTGCAGGAACCGGCGGAGCGCCGACTCGGAGGAGGTGACCTCGCGCAGATCGGGGGCGTCGCCGGGCAGAACCAGCGTGCGGGACGAGGTGGCGCTCATGGGCGGTGCCTCTCGACAGCCACGGTGAGGGACGACCGGGAGCGGTCGCGGGGAACCGCCGAGCCTATCGAGGTGCGCCGAGGCGGGCCGGAGCTCCGACGGCCGCGGGACTAGCCCGCACGGGCGAGCGGCACCATCCGAGCGAGCCATTGTGACGGTGCGTGTTCGCATCGACACTCGCGGCAGCCGGTTCACCCTGGGGATGGGTCCACCGGACGTCGACGCGTGGGCGAGGGGCAACGAGCCGTGGAGATGCTGGTCGAGGCGCTCCGGTGGCTCCAGACCATCGGCTTCGTCGTCGTCGCGGCGTGGGCCATCGCACTGTGGCGCCGGCGCCGCGACGACCAGAGCCGGTGGCTCGCCGCCACGTTCGCGAGCCTCGGCTTCGTGGTCCTGACGGGCCGGGTCTTCGAGGAACCGGACAGCCTCGCCTCGGTGCTCATGGTCGACCTCCTGATCGCGGTGCTGGTCTCGTTCCCCTACCTGCTGATCCGCTTCCTCGACAGCTTCGAGCCCGTCCCGCGCTCGGTGCAGCGGGCCGTCGGGCTCGGCGTGCTGGCGCTGATCGTGGCCACCCCGGCGGTCGACGTGGTGGGCAACGCCGACGCGGCCTCCCCGAGCCTGCCCTTCACGGTGTACGCGCTGGCCATCGCCGGCTCGTGGCTGCTGGTCCTGCCGGCCGTCGCCGTACGCTTCTGGCGAGCGGGCAGACAGCAGCCGACCTTGCCGCGCCGCAGGCTGCAGCTGCTCAGCACCGGGGTCTTCCTGCTCAGCATCGCCCTGGCCATGACGGTCGTCGACGGAGATGACGGCGGTGCCGGATCGCTGGCGATCCAGGCCCTCGCCGTGGTGCTCGTGTTGGTCTTCCTCGTCGGGTTCGCCCCGCCACGGTGGCTGCGCCGTGTCTGGCGGCACAGCGAGGAGCAGGCGCTGCAGTCAGCGGCCGTCGGGCTGATGGCCGCCACCAGCCCCGAGGAGGTCGGGGAGGTGGTGGTCCCGCACATGCGGGCGCTGGTCGGCGCACGCGCCGTCGCCGTCATCGACCGGGGCCGGGTGGTCGGCGTCGAAGGTCTGACGGCCGGCGAGGTGGCCGTGCTCGAACGATCGGGTGGGCGTCCGCCGGAGGCCACCAGCACGCTGCTGTCGCACGGCGAGATCCTGACCTGGCTCGACCGCTTCACCCCGTTCTTCGGCGAGGAGGAGGTGCAGCTGCTGGACCGCATCGGCCTGTTGATCGACCTGGCCCTCCACCGCACGGCGCTGCTCGTCAGCGAGCGCGAGGCGCGGACGCAGCTCGAGCGGACCAACGCGGAGCTCGAGTCGTTCGTCTACAGCGCCTCGCACGATCTCAAGAGCCCGCTGATCGCGATGCTGAGCTACGTCGATCTGCTCGTCGACGAGCACCGCGACCGCCTGGACGGCGAGGCGCAGTGGTACCTCGACCGGCTCGTCACCAACGGCCGCTACATGGAGTCGCTGATCGGGGACCTGCTCGAGCTGTCACGGGTCGGGCGCACGATGATGACACCCGAACGGGTCGTGCTCGCCGAGCTCGTCGAGGACGTGGCGACCGAGGTCCGCGGGGCCAACCCCGGTGCGGCGGTGACGTGCGGCCACCTGCCCGTCCTGTGGGTCAACGGCACCCGGATGCGCCAGCTGCTGCAGAACCTCCTCGAGAACGCCGTCAAGCACGGCCCGGAACGGGTCCAGGTCGAGGTGACCGCCGAGACGGCGACCGACGCTGGGGTGGTCCTCGTCGTCCGCGACAACGGCCCCGGGATCCCGGTCGCGTACCGCGAACGGGTCTTCGGGGTGTTCGAGCGGCTCGAGGTGCAGGACGCCACGTCCGGTACGGGCATCGGCCTCGCCATCTGCCGCAAGGTCGTCGAGTCCCTCGGCGGGCGCATCTGGCTCGGCGACCCGGACGACGGCGCCGAGTTCCGTATCCACCTACCGGCCTCCGTGCTCGCGCACGACGCCGCGTCCACCGAGGAGATACCCGCGTGAAACGGACCGTTCGCGTCCTGGTCGCCGAGGACAACGAGGACCACGTCTTCTTCATCACCCGGGCCCTGCGCGGCGTGGACGGGGTGACCTTCGACATCGAGTCGGTCCCCGACGGTGCCGAGGCGCTCGACTACCTCTACAAGCGTGGCCGGTACCACGATCGTGCGCGGCCGCACCTGGTGCTGCTCGACCTGAAGATGCCCCGCGTGGCCGGGCTCGAGGTCCTGGAGGTGGTCAAGCAGGACCCCGAACTGCGCTCGATCCCCATCGCTGTGCTGACCTCCTCGGAACGCCAGCAGGACGTGGACGCCAGCTACCAGGCCGGTGGCAACACCTACCTGGTCAAGCGCCCCGCCTTCACCGAGCTGCGCGACAAGCTGTGGTCGTTGAGCGAGTTCTGGACCAGCACCGCGCTGATCCCCGACCCGCCCACGTGAGGGCCGCCGCGGCGGTGGCGGGCGAGGCCGATGCTGGGGTCCGCGGACGTATCCGCGTCCTGGTGGTCGACGACAGCCTCGATCACCGCACGCTGATGGCCCGGCGGCTCAGCGCTGCCGGGATGCAGGTCACCGACGTCGACTCGGCCGAGGCCGCGTTGGACCGCAGCGACGACGTGGACCTGGTGGTCCTCGACTACCGGCTGCCCGACCGCGACGGGCTGGACGTCCTGGCCTCCCTCCGGCAGCGGCCGAACGCGCCGTCGGTGATCATGGTCACGGCGGCGGGGTCGATCGAGGTCGCCGTGGCGGCGATGCGGGCGGGCGCGGCCAACTTCGTGGCCAAGGACCGCGGCTACATCGAAGCGCTCCCCGAGATCGTCGAGCGGGCGTGGCAGCACCACGACCTCGCGCGGCGTGCCGACGAGCTGCAGCGGGCGGCGCTGCTGGTCACCGCGACGACCGATCGGGACCGCCTCGCCGACGAGGTGGTCGCCGCGGCCCGTCGCCTGCTCCACGGCCGCTGCTGCGTGCTCCTGCTGGCGACGACCGATGGCGAGCTCCACCCCGCTGCCTTCGCCGGCCCACGACCGGACGACCTGGCCGAGGTCGTGGTGCTCGGTGTCGCCGCCTGCCTCGGTGGCGACGAACCTCGCGTCGTCGACGGACGCCTGCTCGTGCCCCTGCCACCCGAAGGCGGTGAGGCGGTCGGGTTGCTCGCGCTGTGGCTCGACGATCCGTACCTGACCTCCGAGGAGGAGCGCCTGGCCCGAGCGTTCGCGGCCTTCGCCAGCAGCGCCCTGCGGCACGTGCGCCGCTTCGAGCTCGAGCGTGAGCTCGTGACCGAGCTCCAGCAGACGCTCGACGCACGTCGGGACTTCGTGGCCTCGATCTCGCACGAGCTGCGGACCCCGCTCACGTCGATCGCCGGGTTCACCGCGACGCTCCGTGCTCGCGGTGAGGAGCTCGATGCCGACCGGCGCGACGATCTGCTGGAGCGGGTCGGTCGCAACGCCGGTGAGCTGGCGACACTGGTCGACGAGCTGCTCGAGCTCGCGGCGATCGAACGCGGCGGTGGCCCCGAGCCGTCGCTCGAGCCGGTCGATCTCGCGCAGCTCGTCGGCGAGGTCGTCGACGAGCTCGAGCACCTGACCCGCGACTGGATGATCGACGTCGACGTCCCGTCCTGCGTGGTCGAAGCGGATCCGACCCTCGTGCGGCGCACGGTCGTGAACCTCGTGTCCAACGCGGTGAAGTTCTCCGAAGCCGGGTCGCGCATCGAGCTGCGGGCGGCACGGACGGACGGCGGCGAGGTCCTGGTCGAGGTGACCGACCAGGGGATCGGGCTGCCGCCCTGGGAGGCCAGCCACGTCTTCGACCCGTTCTTCCGGGCCCGGTCATCGGTGGCCAACGCCATCCGAGGGTCGGGCATCGGGCTCGCGCTGGTGGCCCGCTACGTACGCGCGATGGGCGGTGAGGTCGGCGTCCGGTCCACCGCGGGCGACGGGTCCACGTTCTGGTTCACGTTGCCGCTGGCCGATCAGGCGCGCGGCCGCGCTGCCAAGGCGAGCTGGCGGGACAGCACGACGAGGTCGCCGTCGGCGTCCCAGACCTGGCCGTCCTCCTCGAGGTAGCCGTCCGTCACGGCCTCGGTCGTGAACCAGCCCGCCAGGTAGCCGGGTGCCGGTCGCTTGCGCACCTGGACGGTCAGTTCGATCGTCGGGACCCAGGCGACGTCTCCGAGCCCCGCGTCGAAGACCGCGGGCGGGTAGCAATCGGCCACGACGAGGAGACCGAGCGTGTCCATCGGCGCGCCGTCGCGCCACCGCAGGTATCCGCCGATGTGGCCCCGGCCCGACGGTTCACCCCGGGTCCAACCGAGGACCGCCGACGGCATCCGGTGATCGAAGCGCATCGCGATCGGTGGCGGGGGGTAACCGCCAGCCTCGGCGCGTCGCTCGTGCTCGGCGGTGAAGTCGATGCAGGTGTCGAGCGGCGGGAGCTCGGGTGGCTGCCGGTCGACGCGCGTCGGCCCCTCGGCGCTCGCCAGGTCCCCGAAGGCCCCGAGCAGGCGCACCTTCGGCCGGCCAGCCTGCGACACGGTGGCCGCCAGGGTGGAGTGTCGGCGGCCGCTGCGGAGCACCTCGACGTCGACCTCGACGTCGCCGACCACCGGAGGTGCGAGGAAGTGAGCGGTGAGGGTGACCGGATCGGGGTGCTGGGGGACCGGATCGCGCATGGCCCGTGCTGCCAGCGCCATCAGGTAGCCACCGTTCGGTGCGGCGCCGTCGATGACGGCCCACCCCGGGTCGATCCGGCCGTGGTACCGACCCTCGCCGAGGGCCTCGACGGCCGTGTCCTGCGCGAACCGATCCACGTCCACCCTGCTGGCTCCTGCGTGTGGTCGGCCGCACGCTAGCCACGCGATCGCCCGTCGTCGGTGCCCGCGCTGGAGGTGGGTTTCGCATCCGCGGCCGCGAGCGGCGCGGCGTGCCGCCGTCCACGTGGCCGAGAGCCGCGGGGACGGCGGGCTGGCCCTCGGCGCCACCCTCCCGCCGCTCGTGCTCGACCCCGTCCAGGCGATCAGTTCCTGGGTCGATGCGATCCGTCCGCAGCTGCTGCCGTCGCTGGCCCCCGACGGGACCATCACGCTGGTGTTCTCCGACGTCGAGGGGTCCACCGAGCTGAACCTCGAGCTCGGCGACACCCGCTACCACGCGGTGGCAAGGCGAACCTGCGCGGCATCCCCGGTCGCCACCGGCTCCACCCGGTCGGCTGGCGGCAGTAGCCTCGCCGGTCGCGCGCCGCAGCCAGCGGTGCCTCCCGCCCGTCGCCGCCAGCGACGTGCACCCACGAGGAGCTCCCACCCGATGTCCGACCAGAACACCGCTGTCGCTGCCCCCTCCGCTGCAGAACCGAGCGTCACCGTCGAGCTCGCCACCATCGTCGAGCTGTGCAAGCAGCGCGGCATCATCTTCCCGACCGCCGAGATCTACGGCGGCGTGCGCTCGACGTGGGACTACGGCCCGCTCGGGGTCGAGCTCAAGGAGAACGTCAAGCGGCAGTGGTGGCGGACGATGGTCCAGCTGCGCGACGACGTGGTCGGCATGGAGCAGGCCATCCTCGGCCCGACCGAGGTGTGGCAGGCATCGGGGCACCTCGCCAACTTCGCCGACCCACTGGTCGAGTGCGCCAGCTGTCACCAGCGCTTCCGTGAGGACCACCTGCGCGAGGCCCAGCTCGGCTCCGAGACCGCCGAGGGCGACATCATCTGTCCGAGTTGCGGGAAGGACCAGCTCGGCGATCCGCGTAACTTCAACCTGATGTTCAAGACCAACGTCGGTCCGATCGAGTCGGACACCAACATCGCCTGGCTCCGTCCCGAGACCGCGCAGGGCATGTTCGTCAACTTCGCCACGGTGCAGCGGGCCACGCGCAAGAAGCCGCCGTTCGGCATCGCCCAGATGGGCAAGTCCTTCCGTAACGAGATCACGCCCGGCAACTTCGTGTTCCGCACACGCGAGTTCGAGCAGATGGAGATGGAGTACTTCGTCGAGCCCGGCACCGACGAGGAGTGGCACCAGTACTGGATCGACGCCCGCATGGACTGGTACGTCGACCTCGGCATCCGGCGCGAGAACCTTCGCATCCGCGAGCACGAGGAGGACGAGCTGTCCCACTACGCCAAGCGCACCGTCGACGTCGAGTACTACTTCCCAGACAGCTCGATGGGGTGGTCCGAGCTCGAGGGCCTCGCCAACCGCACCGACTTCGACCTCAAGGCCCACAGCGAGGCGTCCGGCAAGGACCTGACCTACTACGACCAGCCGAACGATCGCCGCTACACCCCGTACGTCATCGAGCCGGCGGCGGGTGCGACACGTGCCACGCTGGCCTTCCTGTTCGACGCCTACCGCGTGGAGCAGGCGCCGGACGCCAAGGGCGAGATGCAGTCGCGGACCGTGCTGAAGCTCGACAAGCGGCTCGCGCCCTACAAGGTCGCGGTGCTGCCGCTGTCCAAGAAGGACGAGCTCACGCCCGTCGCCAAGGAGGTCTTCGACGCGGTCAAGGTCGAGTGGATGGCCGACTACGACGAGACCCAGGCCATCGGCCGTCGCTACCGCCGCCAGGACGAGATCGGCACGCCGTACTGCGTGACGGTCGACTTCGACACCATCGAGGACCGGGCCGTCACCGTGCGCGATCGCGACACGATGGCCCAGGACCGGGTGTCGATCGACCGCTTGGTGGGCTACCTCGACGACCGGCTCGGCCGCGTCTGAGCCCACGCGACCGCAGCGAGGTGGCGTGCCTCGCTGCGGTGGGGCCGCGCTGATCCGCTCCGCCTCCCCTCCGGTGCGGGTCGGTCAGAGGTCGCGGGATCGGTCGCGGCGCAGGCTCGCCACGTCGGCGTCGAGCTTGGCGAGCCGGGCGGAGATCCCGGCCTGGGCCCGGATCAGGGTGGCGACACCGACGAGGCAGGTGCCCACGGCGAAGGTCACGACCCAGATCAGGACCGCGAGCGCCAACTCGTCGTCGCGCAGCAGCAGCGTGCCGACGGCGATGCCGGCCAGGCCCGTGCCGTAGGCGATGATGGTCGCGCCCCGGGCCGCCGTGCGCAGCTCGTTCGGGGTGGGCACCTCGTCCACGTGGGACCTCTCGGTGTCGGGAAGCGTGCAGCGTGCCTGACGGTTCGGGCCCGTGCAGGGGTACGCTGACCTCCTCCCGGGAGGGTGGCGAGGTGATGGAGCCCGAGCGGTCGTTGGATCTGGACGCGGCGGTGAGCCGGCTCGAGGACGTCCTGCTGACCTTGCCCGTCGACCGCGCCCTGCCCGACCTCGATCACCTGCTGCGGACGGCGCGCTTCCCGCGCGAGCTCCTGCGGCGTGACGACCGGGTCCTGAAGGTCCTGCAGGAGGCGGTGCTCGCGCGTCCCTTCGCCGACCTCGACGCGGTCGCCCGCACCCGCACCGAGGTCGAGCTGCTGACCCTGGAGGTCGAGGTGCTGACCGACCGGCTCGGCGATGCGTCGACCGACCCCGCCGACGCCGCGCGTGCCGTCGAGCGCCTGGCCGAGGTCCGCCGCCGCCTCGACGAGATCCGCGACCACCTGTAGCTCGCTCGCCGTCGTCGGAGCAGACCGCGCGAGACCCTGGACAGCGGTGCTCGCGGCCAGGTAGCGTTCACCTCGACCGTCGCGCCAGCGAGCGCCACGGCACGCTACGTGTCCCCGCCCTCGGGAGTTCCACCTTGCGCCTCCTCGGCTGACGTTCCGTCCGCGCCACCAGCTGTCCCTCGGGGACGCGGTGGCTCGATCGGTCGCCTCGCCCCCTTCGACGCTCGTGTCACCACGAGCCGGGCGGGCACCGGAGCTGAGGAGACAACGATGCGTGCACCTCGTCCTGCCCTGCCGCCCGACGCCGCGGTGAACGCCGCCCGGCCCCCACGGCGTGAGCGCCGCGCCCGGCGTCCCACCGACGCTGGGTCGCCACGGCGCTCCGGCCCGGGTGTCCGCGGCCCGGCGCCGCGAGCACCCCGTCCACCGGCCCCGGTGCGGCGGGTGGTCTCGCCCCGCCAGCTGCCGCCGCGCTGAGGCGCCGAGGTCGCGCCACCGCCTCGCGCCGTGGCGCGACCCCGGACCGCCGTCCGACGACCCTCCGAGGGGAGGAGCAACCGTGCCATCGATCCATCTCCGCGACCTGACGTTCGCGCACACCCTCGCCGCGACCCCGCTCTCCCACGTGACGCTCGACCTGGCGGCCGACCCCCTCGCCCACGGCGGTTCCTGGGTCGGTGTCGTCGGCGCCAACGGGGTCGGCAAGTCCACCCTCCTGCGCCTCCTCGCGGGTGACCTGCACCCCACGGGCGGCGACCTCGTCGTGCGGTGCGACCGTCCGCCTCGCTACGTGCCACAGGACGCCGAGGACCTCGACGAGGCGACCCGCGCCTTCGCCTGGGACTGGGACGCACCAGCGGCGTCGCTGCGCAGCCGCCTCGAGCTCGATCCGGACGATCTGGACCCCGCGACCGGTCGTGGCTGGCACGCGCTGTCACCTGGTCAGCGAGGCCGCTGGCTGGTCGCGGCGGCCCTCGCTGACGAACCTGACGTGCTGCTGCTCGACGAGCCGACCAACCACCTCGACGTCGCCGCACGGGACCTGCTGGTCGACGCGCTCGCCGAGTTCCGCGGTCTGGGGCTCGTGGTCAGCCACGACCGCGACCTGCTCGAACGGCTGACCACCCGGACCCTCCGTGTCGACCGTGGTGCGGTCACGTTGCACCCGGGCGCGTACGGCGAGGCATCCGCGCGCTGGAGCAGCGACGAGGCCGCGCAGCGCGAGCAGCACGCCCGTGCCACGCGCGAGGTCCGTCGGCAACAGCGCATCCTCGGCGACGTGCGTCGGGACCGCCACGGGGCCGAGGCCAAGCCGCGCCGCGAGCGCCGCCTGGCGGGGGCGTCGCAGCCCGACGCCCGCGAGGCCGGGCGCAAGTTCGCCCAGCAGAAGGCCGAGGCGAAGCTCGCCAACCGCGTGATGCAGTTGAACGCGCGGGTCGAACGCGCCGAGCAGCACGCGGTCGCCGTGGCGGAGGGCATCGAGAGGGACCACACGGGCGGGGTCGAGTTCCGGCACGCCGACAGCGGTCGGCGGGTGCTGGCGGCGGTGCACGGCGTGGTCGAGCACGGGGGTGGCCAGCCGTGGCTGACCGGGGTGGACGTCGCCCTCCACCGGGGTGAGCGGGTCCACCTCGCCGGCGCGAACGGGGCCGGCAAGACCACGTTGCTGCGGGCGCTCCACCGCGAGCTGGCGTCGAGCTCCGAGCAGGTGGTCGTGCTGCCTCAGGAGCTCGACGATCCGGTCGCTGAGGTCGACGCGGTCCGTGCGCTGGATCCAACCACCAAGGGCCGCGTCCTCGGCACGGTCGCCACCCTCGGCGTCGATCCAGAACGCGTGCTGGTCACCGACGCACCGTCGCCGGGGGAGGCACGCAAGCTCGTACTCGCCCGGATGCTCGCCGCGGACGGGGCGAGTGTGCTGGTGCTCGACGAGCCGACCAACCACCTGGACCTGCCCTCCATCGAGCGGCTCGAGGAGGCGCTGGAGGGCTGGCCCGGGGCCCTGCTGCTGGTCACCCACGACGAGGCGTTGGCGGCCGCGGTGACCACGACCCGCTGGGAGGTCGCCGATCAGCGGGTCGTGGTGTCCCGCTGAGCCGGCTCACCGGACGAGGCTCGCGAGCAGGGAACCGGAGAGGCCCGCCGCGGCTGCTGGGCCGGAGACGGCCTCAGCCTGGCTACGGTCCGCCTCGTCGGTCCTGCCCTCGGAGCCCCTGTGTCGCCACCCTCGCTGCGCCTGCTGGAGCCGGCGGTCCGCGGTTACGCGTGGGGGTCGCGTCGGTTCCTGGCGGATCTGCAGGGGCGTCCGGCGCCGACACCGACGCCCGAGGCCGAGGCCTGGTTCGGTGCTCATCCCGGCGCTCCGGCGCGCACCGTCGCCTCGTCGGGTGCCGACCGGCTCGACGAGGTCATCGACGCCGACCCGGCGGGCGAGCTCGGCGTGGCCGTCCTCGAGCGCTTCGGGCCACGGCTGCCGTTCCTGACCAAGCTGCTCGCGGCCGACGCGCCGCTGTCGCTGCAGGCGCACCCCTCCGCCGAGCAGGCACGACGGGGGTTCGAGGTCGAGGAGGCGCTCGGTATCGCGCGCGACGCTCCGGACCGCAACTACCGCGATGCGTGGCCGAAACCCGAGCTGCTCTTGGCGCTGACCCCGTTCCGTGCCCTGTGCGGGTTCCGCGAGCCCATCGAGACGGCCGACTTCCTCGCGGCTCTCGACGTTCGTGGCCTCGACGTCGTGGTCGAACGGCTCGCGCGTGACGGTCCCGGTGCGCTGGCTGATGTCGTCGCCTGGGCGCTACGCGACGGCCGGGACGCAGCGATCGCCACGCTGCCCGAGCTGCGGTCGGCGGCGGCCCGCGTCCGCGAGGGTGCGTGGGCGTCGACGGCACGCTGCGTGGTCGACCTCGCCGACCGTTACCCGGGCGACCCCGGCACCGTGGTCGCCCTGCTGCTGCGCCTCGTCGAGCTGGCTCCCGGGCAGGCCATCCACGTGCCGGACGGCGTCCTGCACGCCTACCTCGGCGGTGCGGGGCTCGAGGTGATGGCCAGCTCGGACAACGTGCTGCGCGGGGGCCTGACGGCCAAGCACGTGGACGTCGACGCCCTGCTCGAGGTCGTCGACCCACGGCCGTTGCCACCTCCCTTCGTGTCAGGGGAGCGGCAGGGGGACGAGACGGTCTACGCCACGCCGACACCGCACTTCCGGTTGTCCGAGCTGACGGTCGAGGGTCAGCCGGTGCGGCTCGACGACCGTGGCCCGCAGGTCCTGGTCGCCGTCGGCGGCGCGACCGAGGTCACCGTGGACGGCGCCGTGGCCACGATCACGAGCGGTCGTGGCGCCTTCGTGTCGGCGCGGGCGACCGAGGTGACCGTGTCGGGTCACGGCCGTCTGCTGCGTACCACCACCGGCGACCCCGTCTGATCGCCCCGGGCGCCGTCGAGGTGCTGCACGACCTGCGTCACCACGTCCGGGTCGGCCAGCAGCCGGTTGTGGCCGAGGCCCCGGGTGACCACGAGGTCGGCGCCGGGCCACGCGGCGACCAGCGAGCGGGCCTCGTCGAGCGGCGCGCGGCGGTCCTCCTCGTCGTGGACGACGAGGCCGGGCAGGTCGCTGTCGGCGAGGTTCCGGTCGGTCGCGACGTCGGTCCACACATCGGTGCCGAAGCGTCGTTCGATGCGGTGTCCGAGGCTGCGCGCGACGCCCGCCGGTAGCCGGAGCTCGACGAGGAAGCGTCGGAGGGCGGTCTCGAGACGCACCGCGGGCGCGAGCAGGACCACCCGGCGCAGCTCGGTCGGACCACCCGCCACCGCCATGGCCGTCGCCAGGGACCCGAGGGAGTGGGCGACCACGGCGCGCACCGCGTACCGCTCGAGCAGCCCGCGGATGACGACGGCCTGCGCCGGCGCGTCCGTCCTCAGCCCGGGGGTCCGCCCGTGGGCGGGAAGATCGACGGCCAGCACCCGCCAGCCGTCCGCGACGAGCGCGTCGGACATCGATCGCCACGTGCCCGCGTCGGTCGCCCAGCCGTGCACGAGCAGCACGGTCGGTCCGGTGCCGGCCTCGTGCACGTCGACGTGGTGGCCGTCGACGGTCAGCCGGTGGTGCCGGGTGACCGGGGTCCACGCGTCGGCCCGCGGTCGCCGCCGCTGCCACGGCACGAACCAGAGCAGCGTCGCGGGGTGCCCCGCCAGGGCGGGGGCGACGCTGGCCAGCGTCCTGGTCGTCAGCCACAGGGCCAGGGGCACCAGCCGCGAGCGGCGGAGGCGCCTCACGAGCCGTCCACCCGGTCGTGCGCCCGCGGCCAGCCCGGGTCGAGGTCGAGCATGACCTCCTCGGCGGTCAGGTCGAGCAGCTGCAACCCGCGGTAGGGGCGTGCGGGGTGGTGCTCGCGCCGCGTCCCTCGGGGTCCTCGCCTCGTCGGTGTCCTGCGTCCGTCACGCACGGTGGCCTCCTGTCGCTGCGTCCCCGCCTCGACCCGGGGTCGCCGGGTCGGTCGGAGGTAAGTTGCGTTCTGCAACTCGATACCGGCACGGTAGGTCGGTGCGTTGCAACATGCAACTCGTGGCTCGCAGGTGTACCGTCCGGGCATGCCAGCCAAGGACCTCACCGAGAACTGCACCGTGGCGCGGACGCTGGAGATCGTCGGCGACCGCTGGACGGTGCTGGTGCTGCGCGACGCCTTCTACGGCGTGCGGCGCTTCGACGACTTCGTCGCCGACCTCGGGATCGCCCGCAACATCCTCACCGACCGCCTGGGTCGGCTCGTCGAGCACGGGGTCCTGGTCAAGCGCCCCTACGAGGACCGACCGCCGCGCTACGAGTACCGCCTGACCGAGAAGGGCCGTGACCTGCTCCAGGTCGTGCTCGCGCTGGCCGCGTGGGGTGACCGGTGGACCCTCCGCGACGACGACCCACCGGTCCGTTTCGAGCACCGCCCCTGCGGGCACGACGCGGACCCCACGCTGGTCTGCGGCCACTGCCGCGAGGACCTGGCGTGGGGCTCGATCCGGGTCGATCCGACCCCGGTGCAGGTGCCCGACCGGCGCTCGGGTCAGCCGGCAGCTGGGGGCGCGAGCTCGCGGGCGTAGGCGTCGCCGCCGATGGTGTCCGCCGCGTCCAACGCGGCCCCGCGGTCGGGGAACGGGCCGGTGAACACCACCCACAGCTCGGGGGTGAGACCCTCGTAGTGCGACGACCACAGCAGGGCAGCGTCCTCGTCCGACGCCCGCGTACGCAGGTCACGCTCGGCCGCCGTCGGCCGCGTGTAGGAGGCCAGGACCACGATCCACCGTTCGTCGGCGTCGGTGGGGTCCAGCGGCGCGTGCTCGTCCGGGTCGAGGGGCTCGGGCAGCGCCACGAGTTCCGGCATCAGGTCCGACGCCGGCACCGGTTCGGTCGTCGGATCGGTCTCCGGCGTCGGTTCCGGGTCCGCAGGCTCGGCATCGGGGCCGTCGGCGCGTCCCTCCTCCCGGCCCGCGCCCTCGTTCTCCGACGACGGCGTCGCAGTCTGCTGCCCCCGGGTGGCCTCCGCCGCCCCGTCACCGGAGGCGATGACGAGGCCGCCCCAGAGCAGGAGGCTCGCGGCGGCCAGGCCACCGACGACGGCGACGGGCGCGCGGTGCGCTGACAGCCAGCTGCGGGCCTGCGACAGGCCATCGCGGGCTCCTGACCGCCAGCGCCGGGCCGCGGTGAGGCTGGGGCGAGGGTCGAGGTCGGTCGGCACGCTCACACCTCCTGGAGATCGCGTCCGGTCCAGCCGCGGAACACCGCGAGCTGGTCGTCGGACGGACGATCGACGGGCACGAGCCGGCGGCGTGGGCGCGGCTCGCCGAGCGTCACGGCCGCGGTCAGCAGCCGGGGGCCTCGCAGGACCGTGACCTCGATCCGGTCGCCCGGAGCGTAGGCCCGCAGCGCGCCGGTGAGCTGGCCGCGGGCGACCCGCTGGCCGTCGATCGCCAGCAGCTCGTCGCCGCCGGTCAGCCCGGCGGACCAGGCCGGTCGGTCCCGCAGCACCGACGAGAACCGCACGCCGGCATCGGACTCCGTGGTGCGAACGCCGAGGTCGGGGGCCGTCGGACCGTCCTCGTCCTGCCAGCGCAGCCCGGCCGCGCCCACCACCTCGTCGCCGAGGTCGGGCAGCCCCGGTGCGCCGACCCGGTGGTCCACGAGCGCGGCGAGCTCGTCGCCGTGGTCGCCCCTGATCGAGGCGATCGATCCGCGCCCCGAGCCCGAGGCGACCGATCCGCGCCCCGAGCCCGAGGCGACCGATCCGCGCCCCGAGCCCGAGGCGACCTCACGGATCGCGCCGAGCACGTGCGCCTCGAAGTAGCCGTCGGGCTTCCCGGCGTACCGCTCCCACAGCAGACGCAGCACGGCATCGAGACCGTCGCCGGACGGGTCCGCGGCCCGCAGCCTGAGGTCGATCTCGGCGGCCACGAGCGACCCGTGGCCGTAGTAGTCGGTCGCCACGTTGGGGGTGTTCTCGTCGCGGACGTAGTGCTTGGTCCACGCCTCGAAGGAGGCCTGCCGCAGGGCCTGGCGCTGCACGCCGGGGGTGTCCAGCAGGGTCTGGTACCCGTCCCGCAGCGTGTCGAGGAAGCGGCGCGGGGTCCACACCTCGGCGCGGGTGGGCAGGAGCTCGTCGTAGTAGGCGGTCCACCCCTCGGCCACCCACAGCGAGGGGGAGTGGTTCGGACCCTCGTGGTCGGGACGGACCAGCGCGGCGGGCACCAGGCGCTTGACGTTCCACAGGTGGAGGTACTCGTGCGCGATCAGCGACTGGAACCGGGCGTAGAGGTCGTCGTCGGTGAAGACGCGGACCGGGATCTGGAGGACCGCACCGTCGCGGTGCTCGAGACCGCCGCCGCCGGTGTCCCAGGCGGTGCAGAGGAAGGTGTAGCGCTCCACGGGCAGCTCGCCGTCGAACAGCGCCACGGCCGCCTCGCCGATGGCGCGGGCGTCGGCGGCCACCCGATCGAGGTGGTCGTGGGGGCGCCCACCGTGCCCGGCCCACACGAAGGTGTGGGGGACGCCGGCGACCTCGAAGTCGACCGATGGGTGGTCGCCGACCTCGAAGGCGCTGTCGACGAGGTGGTCGCGGTCGTCGGCAACGGAGGTGTGGGGGGCGTCGCCGTCGGGCAGCAGGGACCACACGCGGTGGCCCTCGGGGACCGGCGGCAGGGTCACCTCGTGGGGGCGGTCGGCGCCGGCCTCGACGGTGATGAACGTGGCCGCGGGGATCAGGAGGGCGTGGTGGTCGTCGACGTGGTTGGTGCGGACGGTCAGCTCGTTGGCGTACAGCTCGTAGTCGACGTCCACCGGCCCGGCGGCGTCGTCCGGCAGGCGCCACGAGGTGCGGGTGTCCATCGTCAGCGGGAGCTCGCGACCTGCGGCGTCGACCGCGCGGATCGACTGCACGTGGCGGACGTAGTCGCGCACCACGTAGCTGCCGGGCGTCCACACCGGCAGGACCAGCCGTGCGCCGGCCGCCAGGTCCTCGGGGACGGTCAGCCGGACCCGCACCAGGTGGTGGACACGGTCGGCGAGGTCGATCAGGTAGCGGATCGGAACGTGCGGCACGGGCGAGCCATCCTCACAGCAGGGCGGCCGGGAGGCTAGCCACGGTGGGAGGCCGCTACCGTCCGGGCTCCCGGACCCGACCCGCGGTCCCACCTGCTCGGAGGCACCCCACGTGGCCGACCTGCCCATGGCCGACCGGCACGAGACCGTCCTGCCGCCCCCGCCCGACGAGGCCCGCGAAGCCCTGGCCGGCGCGCTGGCCACCGACGGCGACACCCAGCTCACGGCCCTCTCGGCGGTCGTGGCCGATCACCCGACGCTGATCGCCGGCTGGGCGGAGCTGGCGGCTCGTGGCCGAGAGCCGATCGAGCGGTACGCCTACGCCCGCGTCGGCTACCACCGCGGCCTCGACGCCCTGCGCGCGAACGGGTGGGGAGGCCGTGGCTTCGTGCGCTGGTCCAACCCGACCAACCGGCCGTTCCTGACGTGCCTGGTCCGCCTCCAGCGCGCCGCGCAGGAGATCGGCGAGACCTCCGAGGTCGACCGGATCGCCGACTTCCTCACCGAGCTCGACCCCGACTGGGACGACACCAACCTGAGCTGACGCGCGGCGACGCGGGAAGGAGGACGGCGACGTGGCGGGACGCATCGTCCGCGACGACGTCGAGACGCTCCGCCGGCAGGCCGACATCGTCCGGGTCGTGGGGGACTACACCACCCTGAAGCGGGCCGGGCGCTCGTTCAAGGGCCTGTGCCCGTTCCACACCGAGCGGAGCCCCTCGTTCCACGTCACGCCGGGTGACAACTTCTTCCACTGCTTCGGGTGCGGGGCCTCGGGGGACCTGTACGACTTCCTCCAGCGCATCGAGGGGCTCGACTTCCCCGAGGCGGTCGAGTCGCTCGCGAGGCGCGTCGGTTTCACGCTCCGGTACGAGGAGCTGTCCGCCCGCGACAAGCAGGCGCTCGGGCAGCGGACCAAGCTCGTCGACGTGACCAAGGCGGCGCTCGCGTTCTTCCGCGAGCAGCTGTACGCCGACGAGGGCGCCGTCGCTCGCGAGTACCTCAAGGAGCGCGGGTTCGGGCGCGAGGACGCCGAACGGTTCGAGCTCGGCTACGCGCCCAACGCCTGGGACGCGCTGTCGCTGAAGCTGCGCGACCAGGGGGTGCGCGCCGAGGACCTGATCGCCACCGGGATGTCGGTCAAGAACGACCGGGGTGGCTTGCGTGACCGCTTCCGGGGCCGGCTGATCTTCCCGATCCACGACCCGGGCGGCGACGTGATCGGCTTCGGCGGCCGCATCCTGCCGGGCCTGGACTACGGCGACTTCGAGCCACCGAAGTACCTCAACTCAGCCGAGACACCGCTCTACAAGAAGACCCGCGTCCTCTACGGGGTGCCGCAGGCCCGGCCCGACATCGTGCGGGCCGAGACGGTGCTGATCTGCGAGGGCTACACCGACGTGATGGCGCTGCACCAGGCCGGGTTCGGCAACGCCGTCGCCACCTGCGGCACCGCCGTCGGGGTGGACCATCTCCGCAGCGTCGCGCGTTACGCCGAGCGAGTCGTGTTCGCCTTCGACGGTGACGCGGCCGGGGTCAAGGCCGCGGAACGTGCATGGGAGGCGGCCGTCGAGCTCGCCGACAGCGCCGGCGGTGGCGCGACCCTGGAGCTGCGGGTGCTGTCGCTGCCCGCGGGTCAGGACCCGGCCGACGCGGTCCGCGAGGTGGGGGCCGACGGGATGCGTCGGATGGTCGACGCGGCCCTCCCCGTCGTGCCGTTCGTCCTGCGCCACCGCCTCGCCGACGCCGACCTGACCACCGAGGGTGGCCGGACCGCGGCGCTCCGTGAAGCGCTGGCGATCCTCGGCCGCGAGCCGGACCCGGACCTGCGTCGCGAGTGGGCGCGTACGGAGGTCGCCGCCGGCATCGGCCTGGCCTACGACTTCGTGGCCCGGTCCGCGGCGCGGCAGGGCATCGAGCTCGACCGACATCAGGGTGTGGCCACGCCCGCCACCCGCCGGGCTCCCGCCGCGGAGCGCACCGGGGGCGGCGGCGGGGGCGGGGCGAACCTCGATCGTGCCCAGGTGCAGCGCGAGCGCGACGTGCTGCGGGTCGCGCTCCAGCACCCCGAGCTCGTGCCCGACGAGTGGTACGAGCTGACCGAGGAGGATCTGTCACACCCCGTTGCGCGCGCCGTCTTCGCCACCATCCAGCGGGCGGGCGGCGTCGGTGTGGACCTGCCGGCGATCGTGGATGCGGCCGACGACGACGATCTGCGCACCACCATCCGTGGCCTGGCCGTCGAGGAGGAGCCCGTCCCCGTCGACGCCGAGACCGCGGCCTGGCGCGTGCGCACCCTCGTCGCCCAACGCGTCGAGGCCGATGCTCGCGCGCTGCGCGAGAAGCTCCAGACCCTCCACCACCAGCGTGACCACGACGAACTCATCGAGGTGCAACGTCGGCTCGCGACCCTCGAACAGCGTCGCCGCGCGCTGACCACGGTGGTCGAGGACGACGGGGCGGTGGGCTGACCCGCGAGCGCCACGTACCGGCGTCCGACCGGGCGGCGGCTCGTGCGGGGTGTGCGCGAGCGGTACGTCGGCCCGGAAGGCCCCTCCCGCGGCCCGCCGGGGCCGTTAGGGTGGTCGCCGGCTCGGTCGAGGGGGACTGTGGTGACGGGTGGTGTCGAAGCGCCGCCACGCGACGAGGACGTGCGTCGCGCATCTGCCCCTGCCCCCGGGGACGCCGTCACGGACGATCCAGTCCGGCCCGAGACCCCGTCCGAGACCCCGGTCCGTGACGTCGCCGACGTGGTCGACCTCGCCGGACGCGATGCGGTGCTGCGGACGCCGGCGGTGGCCGACCTGCTCGACCTCGGGACCTCCCGGGGGTTCGTCACCACGCGCGAGGTGGCGACGGCGCTGCGCGACGCCGCGCTGGACGCCTCCGCGGCCTCCGCGGTCGGTGCGCACCTGCGTCGTCAGAGCGTCGCACTCGTCGACGACGGCGACCTCGACACGACCGACGACGGGCCGCCACGGATCGATGCGCCCGCCAGCGTCGACGCGGTCCGGCTGTACCTGAACGAGATCGGCCGCGTCGACCTGCTGTCCGCCGCCGACGAGGTCGACCTCGCCAAGCGCATCGAGGCGGGGGTCCACGCCGCGCAGATCCTCGACTCGCTCGACCACCTCGAACCCGAGCAGCGCGCCCGGCTGCGCCGCATCGAACGGTACGGCCGTCGCGCCAAGAGCGAACTGATCGAGGCCAACCTGCGCCTCGTGGTGTCGATCGCGAAGCGGTACGTGGGCCGGGGGCTGTTGTTCCCCGACCTGATCCAGGAGGGCAACCTCGGCCTGATGCGTGCGGTCGACAAGTTCGACCCCACCCGTGGCTACAAGTTCTCGACCTACGCGACGTGGTGGATCCGGCAGATGATCAGCCGGTCCATCGCGGACCAGTCGCGCACCATCCGGATCCCGGTGCACCTCGTCGAGACCATGAACAAGATCAAGAAGGTCGAGCGCCAGCTGGTCCAGACCCTCGGCCGCGAACCCACCGTCGAGGAGGTCGCGCGGGCCTGCGAGCTCGAGGTCGAACGGGTCGAGGAGTTCCGTCGGTTGGCGATCGACCCGGCATCCCTCGACGCGCCCGTCGGCGAGGACGGTGACGCGTCCATGGGGGAGTTGATCGAGGACGCGAACGCGACCGTGCCGGTCGAGGCCGCCTCGTACCTGCTGCTGCAACGGCACCTGTCGGTGGTCCTCGAGGAGCTCTCCGAGCGGGAACGGACCGTCATCGAGCGCCGCTTCGGCCTGCGCGACGCCGAGCCGCACACCCTCGAACAGGTCGGCGCCGAGCTCGGCCTCACGCGCGAGCGCATCCGGCAGATCGAGGCCAAGGCGCTGGCCAAGCTGCGCCACCCGTCCTACGCGGAAGCCCTCGAGGGCTACCTCCGCGGCTGACGGCCCGTCGGCGTTCCTCGCCGGTGGCTGCGCCGTCACTCCGGGCTGGTAGACCCGGGGCCGCCGACGTGGCTGCGACGAGCAGGAGCGCACGTGACCGACCCGACCGGAACTGACGCGAGCCCGGACCTGGTGGCCGAGCTACGCGGCCGGCTCGGCCCGGTCGGGATCTGGACGGGTGGCCTCGACGGGCTGCCGGTCGCCGATGCCGGTGCCTTCGCGGCCGAGGTCGAGCGGCTCGGCGCGGGCGGCCTGTGGTACGGCGAGGCCTACGGGCGCGAGTCGTTCGCGCAGGCGGCGCTGTGCCTCGATACCACCTCGACCCTGGTCGTGGGTTCCTCGATCGCCAGCATCCACGCCCGGGACGCGCTCGCGGCACGCGGCGCCCAGGCGACCACCGGCGCGCGGCACCCGGGCCGGTTCGTGCTCGGCCTCGGTGTCAGCCACGCCCCGCTCGTCGAGCGCGTGCGTGGGCACGAGTACGGCAAGCCCCTCGCGGCGATGCGCACCTACCTCGACGCACTCGACCAGGTCTCGCCGGTGGTGGCCGACGCCGCACCCGCCCGGCCGCGGATGCTGGCCGCGCTCGGGCCGAGGATGCTCGAGCTGTCGCGCGACCGGGCGGACGGCGCGCTGCCGTACCTGACCCTCCCGGAGCACACCGCCGAGGCCCGGGCGATCCTCGGCGCCGACAAGCTCCTGGTGGTCGAACAGGGCGCGGTGCTGGCCGACGACCCGGACGAGGCGAGGCAGCGCACGCACACCCACCTCGAGGTCTACACCGGCCTGCCGAACTACCGCGCGTCCTGGACCCGACAGGGATTCGACGACGCCGACTACGTGCGGGGTGGCAGCGACCGCCTGAAGGATGCGCTGGTGACCTCGGGGCTCGACGCGACCCGTGCGCGCATCGTCGAGCACCTCGATGCAGGGGCGGACCAGGTGTGCCTCCAGGTCCTCGGCGCCCACCCGCTGGACGCGAACCTGCCGGACGTCACCCGCCTCCTGGAAGCGGCGACGAACTGGTCGCTCGGACGGTGATGGGCCGGCGCTGACGGTCCGGCCCGGCCCCCAGGGCGGCCGTGTCACACCCCCGACGTACCGTCGGGGCATGGAAGAGCGCACGCAGCAGACGCCGCCAGGGACGCCAGCTCGGCCGTCCGGGGCCCCGCCCGTGATCGACCTCCCGGCAGGCGCGCAGGTCCCCCTGCCCTTCGACGACGAGGCCGAGGACCCGATCCCGTTCGCGCTGACCGCGCGGGCGCGACGGACGGTGGCGCCGCACGACCTGCCAACGCTGCGCATCGTCCCCACGCCGCCCCGCACGGACGAGGCCGGTGCGGGGCAGCCGGCGACCACGGACGACAACGCCGACCCCTCCGACACGCGCCCCGCCCGTGCGCGGGCGCTGCGGCGCTCGGGCGTCCCGACCGCGGCGATCGCCGAGCAGCTCGCCGTCGACGAACTGCTCGTACGCGCGTGGACCGGCAACGTCCCCGTCGCACGCCCGTCCCGCGGCCGCACGACGGCGGCAGGTGCACCGGAGGCGACGTTGCACGCCGGTGGGCGGGATGCCCGCGAGGAGGCCGCACGCACGGCCTTCGAGCTCGCCCGCGCGGCGGCACGCGACGACGCGCGCCAGCGGCTGCTGGACGACCCGCGGCTCGCCGCCGGTCTCGGCGTCCTCGCCGGCGTGGCCGAGATCTCGCCCACCGCCGTCGACGTCACCACGACCGACCCGCGCCTGGCGGGCGCCATCGTGCGGTGGCTGACCGAGGTGCTCGGCGCCGATCCGGCCGAGGTCCGGCTGGTGCTGCGGGTGGGCCCACGGGCGGCAGCGGACCTGGCACGGCACCGGTGGGGCCGTGCGGTCGGCATCGCCCCGGACCGGATCCGCACCACCCGCGCGGTGGCCAGCGTGGCCGACGACGCGGTCGAGGCGGTCCTGCGGGTGGTCGACAGCGACCTCGCGGCCGCTGCGGCCGGCTGGCGTGATGCGCTGCTCGAGGACGTGCCTCGGGTCGACGCGGACTTCTGATCGGCGGCGAGGGCCGTACGCTCCCCGTCCGATCGGGAGCCGCACGTGCGCACGGACGTGAGCCACACACTCGGGGGACGCTGACGTGCGTCGCCGGTCCCGCGTCGCCGTACCACCGGGCACCCTCGACGTCGCCGCCTCGAGCGCCGTGCCGCGAACCCCGCCCTTCCTCGAGGTCCGGGTGGCCGGCACCAAGGTGTTGCTCGCTCGCCGGCCGGACGGGTCCGTGGTGGCGTTCCCGGCCGCCTGCCCCCACCTCGGGCAGCCGCTGCGCAAGGCGGAGCTCGACGGCACGGTCGTGACCTGTCGTCACCACCGCTACCGCTACGACCTGGGCGACGGCAGCTGCGTGTGGCCGGCTGGCCCACACGACGAGGTGCTCGAGCTCCACGAGGTCGGTGAGGTCGAGGGCCGGGTGTGGGTCCGGCCGATCGCCGCTCGGCGAGCCTGACGTGGCGACCATCGGCTGCATCGTCGGACCCGACCCCGGGCACGCCCTGCCGGTGCTCGGGATCGGTGCGGCGCTGCGACGTCGAGGCCACGAGGTCACGGTCTGGACCGGTCGACGGCACGCGTCCCTGGCCGCGCACCACGACCTCGCGTGGCGCGAACTGCCGCTGCTGGCGCCGCAGCCCGGTGACGAGGACCTCGGTGTCCGCCTGCACGCACGCCCGGTCGGGATGGCCCGGGCGCTGACCCCGGACGTCGCACGCACCGCGCCCGATCTGCTGATCGTCGACACGCTGACCCGGGCGGGTGCGTTGACCGCAGGGCTGCTCGACGTCCCGCACGTCGAGGTCGTGCCCCACCACCTCCCCGATCCGGCCCTCGACCTGCCGCCGGTCGGGCTCGGCCGCCCCCTGCCCCGAACGCCCTGGCGCCGCCTGGACGACCGCCAGATCGTGCGTCGACAGCTCGCGTCGCACGCGGTGGGTGAGCGTCAGGCGTCAGCTGCCGCGGCCGACCTCGGGTTGTCGGCGTGGCCCGGTGCCGATCTGCGGCTGCTGCAGACCCTGCCCTCGCTCGAGCGTGCGCGAGGTGTCTGGCCGACCGACACCGTGATCGCCGGACCGCTGGCGCTCGACCCCGCGCTCCCGCCACTCCTGCCACCCGACGGTGACGCGCCGCTGGTGGTGGTGACCGACTCCACGGCCACCGCGCTCGACCGGTCGCTGGCGGAGACCGCGATCCGGGCCCTCCAGAGCGCGGACGTCCGGTTGGTGGTCACCACGGCGGGGCTGCCCGCCCGACGCGACGGCCGGATCGTGGTCGGGCTGGCGCCACACGGGCCCCTGCTGGCCCACGCGGACGTCGCCGTCTCACCCGGCGGCGGGGGGTTCATCACGAAGGCGGCCGCAGCGGCCGTGCCCCAGGTGGTGGTGCCGCTCGCCGGCGACCAGCGCGAGGCCGCAGCCCGGCTGCGTGACGTCCACGCAGCACGGATCGTGAGGCCGAGCCGCTGCACGCCACGTGCGCTGCGGTGGGCGATCGTCCGCGCGCTGTCCGACACCCGCTCACGCGCCGTGGCAGCACGGCTCGCTGCTGAGGCCGCCGAGCTCGGCCCCGAGTTCGCTGCCGAGCGGTGCCTCGCCCTCCTCGCCACGGCGCAGGGGGCATCGGCGTGACCGCGCTCCCGCCCCACCGGCACGGCGACCCCACCCGTCCGGCACGGGACCCCGCCCGGACGTTGCGCCGTTTCGCGCTGGCCGCCGCCGTCCTGCTGATCGTCGGCTTCGGCGCGGGGGCGCTGTTCGGCCGGGTCGACCCGCAGCGGGCGGCACGCCTCGTGGTGTCGGAGTTCACCGAGGTCGAGGACGGTCCGGCGGACGCTCCCGGCCCGGACCCGGCTTTCCCCGCGACCGGACCCCAGCGTGGCGACCCGGCCTGCGGTCGGATCGACACCCCGCTGGATCCTGGTGACCAGGTGGCGACGATCGCGGCCGGGGTCGTGCTCGTCCAGCACCGGACCGACCTGACGCCCGAGCAGGTGGCCTACCTCGACGAGCTCGCCGGGCGGGACCGGGTCGCGGTGGCACCCACCGACGCCCTCGAGGAGGACGGACCCGTGGTGGTGGCCACCTCGTGGCGGCACCGGATGTCGCTCGACCGGGTCGACCGCGAGCTTCTCGAGGCGTTCGTGACCGGTCACGTGGATCGCGCACCCGCCGTCACCGCGTGCCCCCGAACCCGTTGAGGTCGGTGTACCGCGGCGAGCCGCCGACCAGGGCGGGCGCGGGACCGCAGGTACCGTGAGGTGCGAGCGGCCGACCGCTCGGGAGGGACGACGAGGTGCAGCGCCGAGGACCAGCCGCGACGCTCATCGCCCTGGCATGTGCCGTTGCGATCGCGGGCGTCTCGTACGTCGGCTACCACCGGGCACCCGCGCAGGCCGAGCTGATCCAGCCGGACCGCTCAGCGACCGGCGTGGCGGCGTTCCTCGACGTCCGGGCCGAGCTCACCGAGGAGCCCGCCGAGCCCGTCGAGCCGGAGGCGATCGACGCCCGCCGGGCCGCGTTCGAGGAGCGCTACCCGGCACAGGCCGCCGCGACCGAAGCTCCCGGTCACGGCGGCGACGGCTGGGCGCTGCTGATCGGCATCAACGAGCACCTCGGCGCGGTGCCGAACAACTTCGTGTCGCGCGAGGACGCCGAGCGGATGCGCGAACTGCTGCTCCGCGCCGGCTGGGCCGACGACCGCATCGTGCTGATGACCGACACCGACGCGACCGGTGACATGATCCGCGAGGGCCTCGCGTGGCTCGCCCGCAAGAGCGGCCAGGGGTCCACGGTGGTGTTCCACTACTCGGGCCACTCCAAGAAGTGGTACGGGCCGGGGGGCCGGATCGACGACCAGGCGCTGTGGCCGACCGATGACGACTTCGTGCGGCGCGGTGAGCTGGCCGAGGCCCTCGCCGAGGTCGACCATGACGCGTTCTGGGGCAACGTCGCCGCCTGCGAGGCGGCGGGCTTCCACCTCGACGGGGTCGCCGCTCCCGACCGCGTCTGGACCTACTCGTCCCGCGCCGACGAGAAGTCCTACGAGGACCCCGGGGCCGGGCACTCGGTGTGGGGCGCCTACCTGCTGGACCACGGGCTGTGGCGAGCCGGTCAGGACCCACCCTCGGTCCAGGAGGCGTTCGCCGAGGCCGCGCCACAGGCGCAGCGGTACACCTCACTGCAGGTGCCCTACGGGCCGCAGACGCCGGTCCTGGAGGACGATCTCGGCCGTCCGTTCGAGCTGTCACCGGCGCCGGACCGCCTCACCCCGTCGTTCGGTTGACGGGAGGCCGTGGGGCGCTCACTAGGGTGCGCGCATGTTCGCCATCACCGCATCGCACCCGTCCCCGGACGACCCGCTCGCAGCCCTCGTGCTGGGGGAGCGTCCCGATCCCTCGCCGCCCGCAGGGTGGGAGGTCGTCGAGGTCCGCGCCGCCGGTCTCAACCACCACGACGTGTGGACGCTGCGCGGCGTCGGCATCGCCGAGGAGCGCCTGCCCATCGTGATCGGCTGCGATGGCGCCGGCGTGACCGCCGACGGGCGTGAGGTCATCGTCCACGCGGTGGTCGCCGACCCCGACGGGGGCGACGAGACCCTGGCGAGCGACTTCTCCATCCTGTCGGAGCGCTACGACGGCACGTTCGCCGAGCGTGTCGCCGTCCCGTCCCGGAACCTGATCGACAAGCCGGCGTCGCTCTCGTTCGCGGAGGCCGCCTGCCTCCCGGTGGCCTACCTGACGGCCTACCGGATGCTGTTCACCCGGGGGGACCTGCGCCCGGGGGAGCGGGTCCTGATCCAGGGGGCCGGCGGGGGCGTCTCGACCGCGTTGATCCTGCTCGCTCGCGCCGCCGGCCTCCACGTGACCGTCACCTCCCGCGATGAGGACAAGCTCGCCCGCGCCGAGGAGCTCGGTGCCCATCTCGCGGTCGGCTCGGGTGACCGCCTCCCCCACAAGGTCGACGCCGTGATGGAGTCGGTCGGGGACGCCACCTGGAAGCACTCGCTGCGGGCGCTGCGTGCCGGTGGGCGGGTCGTGGTGGTCGGGGCGACCAGCGGCCCGAACCCGCCAGCGGATCTGGGCCGGGTCTTCTACCGCCAGCTCGAGGTGATCGGGTCGACGATGGGCACCAAGCAGGAGCTCGAGCGGTTGGTCGCCATGCTCGACGCGACGGGCGTCCGGCCCCTGATCGACGACACCTACGCGATGACCGACGGGCGACAGGCCTTCGAGCGCATGATCGAGGGCGACCTGTTCGGCAAGCTCGTCCTCACCCCCGGCTGAGCGCGTCAGCGGGTGGCGATGAGGTAGGCCGAAGCGATCACACCGAGCCCGCACCTCGAGTACGCGGGGAACTGCCGGTGTCGAACCTCGTGTCGAGGTTGCCAGGTGCCCGCTGCGCGCGTCAGCCGTGTCCCAGTCCTGCTTCGCGCGCCCGTACGATCGCCGTGGCACGGTCGGGCAGCTGCAGCTTGGCGAAGATGTTGGAGACGTGATTGCTGACCGTCTTGCCGGAGATGTACAGCCGTGTCGCGATCTGTGGGTTGGACAGGCCGGTGGCGATCAGGTCGAGCACTTCGAACTCGCGGGGCGTGAGCTCCGGGAAGGGAGGCTCGTCACGTCGCGGGTCGGTCAGCAGGCCGAGGATGCGGCGAGCCACCTGCGGCCCTAGGAAGGCGCCACCCGCAGCGACGGCCTGGATGGCGTGCTCGATGTCCCCCTGCGAGGCGCCCTTGACGAGGTAGCCACAGGCACCGGCGCGCATGGCCGCGAAGACGGTGTCGTCGTCCTCGAGCATGCTCAGGACGAGCACCGCCGACTCGGGGACGACGCGCCGCAGGCGACGCGTCGCCTCCACACCGTCGAGGTCCGGCAGATGGACGTCCATGATCACCACGTCGGGACGGTGTGTCCTGGCCTCCCGGATCGCGGCGAGGCCCCCGGCCGCCTCCCCTACCACCTCGAAGTCGGTGGTGGAGCCGAGGAGCGCCCGCAGCCCGTCGCGGACCACGGGGTGGTCGTCGACGATCAGGACGCGCACCGGGAGGTTCACGGTTGCCCCACCGGGATGGTGGCGATGACACGTCCACCCTCCCTGCCGGGGCCAGCCGTCAGCGAGCCGCCCAGCTCGGCGACCCGCTCGTACATCGCGGAGAGGCCGACCCCCGGCCGCCAACAACCGTCCCTGCCGGGGCCATCGTCGACGATCTCGAGGTGGAGGTCCCCGTCGACGCGGACCGCGATGACGACCTGACGCGCACGTGCGTGTCGGGCCGCGTTGGTGAGCGCCTCGACCGCGATCCGGTAGGCGGCGAGCTCGACACCGAGGGGCAGTGCGGGGAGGCGGGCCGGTGCCTCCAGGCGGATCTTGGGCCCGCCGTGGCCTGCACCGGCGCCCAGGTCGTGCACACGCTGCTCGAGCGCCCCGACCAGGCCGAGCTCATCGAGGGCCGAAGGGCGCAGCGCATAGATGAGACGGCGGATGTCGGTGATGGCCGTCCGGACATCGGCCTGCACCTCGCCCAGCAGCCTCTCCGCACGCTGCGGGTCGGTGGTGAGCAGGTTCCGGGCGGCGTCAGCCTTGAAGGTGACGCCGGTCAGCTGTGGACCGAGACCGTCGTGTAGGTCACGCCGCAGCCGTTGGCGCTCGTCCTCGCGTGCCTCGATGAGGCGTTCCTGTGACCGTTGCAGTCGGGCGGTGAGTTCCGTGGCGTGGACAGCCACGGCCAGCGGCCCAGCGAGCAGGTCCAGTAGCCGGCGGTCACGGTCCTGCAGCCGGTGTTCGCCTGTGCGCAGCCCGATCGTGAGCTCGCCCACCTGGTTCTGGGCGGACACCAATGGGATCGTGTGCACGTCACCGGGCTTCTCGCCCGACATCAGGAGGAGCTCGTCGGTGCGAAGCTGCACGAACGGGACCCGCAGGGCGTCACGGATCGCCTCGAGTAGCCCGGCCAGGTCGTGGCTCCGGCCCAGGTGACCCTCGACCTGGGCGATCGCTCGTACTGGATCGTGGGCGTGGCCGTAGAACAGCCGGTCGACCAGCCGCTGTGCCACGAGCCGGGCCGGGTTGAACGCGAAGGCGACCGCGAGCGCGGCGGCGACTGCGCTGACGCGCTGGCTCAGCAGCTGCCCGAAGACCGCCACGAGCCCGATGTACACGGCGATCACGCCGACGCTCAGCGCCCCCCATTGGGCGGCACGGGAAACCACGAGGCGGATGTCGAGCAGGTTGTGTCGCACGATCGCCACCGCGATCGACGCGGGTACCAGGCAGATCGCCAGGATCAGCAGGATCGGTCCGGCACCGAACTGGGTGGTGGGCAGGGGCACGACGATCGCCGCCGCGGTGCCGAACAGCAGCCACAGCAGCTGTCGCCGTCGCGTCTCGTCCCCGCGCCGGTAGCGGACCACGAGCGCCGCGAAGGCGGTGGCATACGAACCGAGCATCGCCAGTCCGACGCCCGCCCACAGTGGTGCGAGCCGGTCGTGGGCAGCCAGCGACAGCGGATGCGGAACCACCGTGCCGTCGCCCAGCACGACGTTGCCAGGCTCCGAACCCATCATCACCACGAAGGCGCACCCCACGACCAGCAGCCACGCGACGGCCCACCACCACCTCCGCCCTGGCAGGTTCCCGTCGGGGAACAGCAGCAGCGCGAGAGGCAGGGCGAGCCCGATCGACCAGGGCCAGCCGTAGGCGTAGGCCAGAGCCAGTGCCGCCATCGCCGCCGCGGACCACCCCCGCTCCCCGCCCGCCACCAGCAGCGGGGTGACCGCTGCGGTCGTGCCCTGCGCCAGACCGGCCGCCAACATCAACCACCCGACGGGGTTACTCGGCCGGTACGCAGCCACCACCGTGCCGCACGAGGCGAAGCCAACCGCGATGGCGAGGTTGGTCACGAGGTAGGACGCCACCAGGTCCTGCCACGACATCCCGGCCCAGACGGCGCCGATGACCGCGGCCGCGGCGGCCGCAGCAGCCAGCATCACCAGCGCCCCGAGAGCCGTGGTGCGCCAACCCGACCGGACTCGCCGGCCCACGTCACCGTTCACCGCGACATCATGTCACCGCGGCTGTCGTCGCGCGAACGTCCCGTCGTGTGTTCATCGCCGCGACACCGACGAGGATCCAGGCCAGGCCCCAGCCGATCTCGGGCAGCATCGACGGCGGCTGGCCCGTGATCGCCACCGGCAGCCACAGGACGGCGAGGTAGTAGAGGGCGTAGACCAGCACACTCCATCGGCGCCACCCCGGTAAACGGCCCGCACGTGCCACCGCGATCCCGGCCAGGAGACCAGTGAGCCCGTTGAGCGCGCCCCCGACGGCAGGAAGCACCATCCCGACCGTCGCCAGCGGACCGGTGCCGTCACCACTGGCCAGGTTCGACAACCCGCCCAGGAGGATCAGCAGCCAACCACCCGCGAACAGCACCAGGACCGTCCGTGCGTAGCGACCGTCGCCAGCGATCCGCGCCCGCACCAGCAGCCACAGCGCTCCAACGATCAGGCCCAGGGCGACCACCGCGACCGCCTGGTGCGCGAGATAGGCCCCGCCGGCCGAGTGGTCGAACAGGCCGAGACGGAACTGCACCACGGCCATGAGCGACCACACGACGCCGGCCACCACGAGCGCCCGACCCGCCCCAACCGTCCGTGCCTCGTCCATGCCCGCCTCCCGGTGTCGACATCCGATGCAGCGATCGTCCGCGACGTGCTTCCCGGGCACACGGGAGCGTGCACCCATGACGTCGGGAAGTCCCGACCGCAGCGACGGTGGCAACGGCGATGGGCGCTCGAGACGCTGATCGGTCACGCGTGATCATCGTGGAGGGCCGACCGGATCCTCGGCCTCGCGACGAGTTCACCGCCCGGGCCGATCTGCCGTTGACTGTTGGTGGTTGGGAACGCACCCGAACGGAGTTCGCCGAGCTCGGGTCCGCCGTCGGGCTGCGCCTGACACGAAGCGTTCGTCTGCCTTCCGGCACGGTGGCCCAGGTGCTGCGCATCGACACTGATCCGAGGCATGTCCGGTGCTGGACCGCCAAGCTGCCGGTGAGGGAACCCGCGGCGGCGTGGGGGCGTCCCACGGGGTGACGAGCGAGGGGGTCGCACGTGTTACTGCGGGTCGTGGTGTCGCTGTGCCTGCTCGCGGTGTCGCTTGGTGCCTGCACGCCCGAAGGTGGGTCGGGGGACGGCGGCGTTGACGCGACGGAGCAGCAGGCCCCGCCGGACGACGCACAGCCCGTCGTCGTCGTGCGGACACCCGCCGGTGAGGCGGGGATGCGGCTGCGCGTGGAGCCCGAACGGATCGAGCCGGACGAGGACGTCTCGATCACGCTGGACAACATCGGAGAGCTCGACCTGCTCACCGGCCTCGACTACGTCATCGAGCGCTGGGACGGCACCACGTGGGTGCAGGTCTTCACGCCGGAGGTGCCCGCCGTCGGGCTCGGCCTCGGACCGGGCCAGTCGACCCCCGAGGGTGAGGTCCCGGCTTGGCCCGGCCAGTTCCGACGGGAGATCACACCCGAACCGGGGACCTACCGGGTGACCAAGACGGCGTCGGTCGAGGGCGACGCGGTCACCACCCTGTCCGTCGATGCCTCGTTCGAGGTGGTGGCCCACGGCTGACCGACGCTCCCGGTCCTGGCGGTGTCACGGTCCCTCGGTACGGTCCGCGACGTGACCACCAGGTCACGCCAACCCCGTGGGGGCGGGGAGAGGACGACCCGCGGGCTACCGCGGGAAGCTGCACGAGAAGGCTCGCGCCCGGGAGCTGCGCGCCCAGGCGTGGACCATGCCCGAGATCGCCGAGCACCTCGGCGTTTCGAAGAGCTCGGTGTCGCTGTGGACCCGAGACGTGCCGTTCGACCCGACGGCACGCCGCAGCGCGAGGACCGATCGCCGACCGCGGGGCAGCGACCACCCGCTCCGCCGCCGCAAGCTCGAGCGGATCGAGCAGTTGCGCTGCGAAGCCGTCGACCGCATCGGCACGCTCGATGACCTCGCGCTGCTCCACGCGGGCCTCGGGCTCTACGCCGGCGACGGCAGCAAGACACAGAGCTCGGTGCGGTTCGCCAACAGCGACCCACGGATGGTCGCCCTGTTCTGTCGTTGGCTGCGTCGGTTCTTCGAGGTGGACGAGGACCGCCTGCGCGTCACGCTCTACCTACACGCCGGGCTCGACCTCGTCGCGGCTGAGGCGCACTGGGCCGAGGTGACGGGGGTACCGGTTTCCCAGTTCGGCAAGCCCTACCGGGCGGCACCCGATGCGTCGATCCGGCACAACAAGCACGTCCACGGCTGCGCCCACGTCGCGTACCACAGTGCCGACACCCACCGGCAGGGGCTGGCGCTCATGGATGCGCTACTCACGGCGCCGCACGAGCCGTCCGGGGCCGAGACGGCGAGCGGGCCACCGGCACGTGCCGGTGGCCCGATCGAAGCGCTCCGGGGGCCGGGCTCGAACCGGCGACAACTCGATTAACAGTCGAGCGCTCTGCCAACTGAGCTACCCCGGAAAGGACCCGAGTTGCGGGTCGGCGAGGGAGTGTAGCTCTGCTGCACCGCCCTGCCGAACGCTGCCCTGCCTCCACGCGCGGCCGCACGACCGCCGCACATCGGCACGCTCGGCGGACCTAGGCTGACGTTCCGCGACGAGGGAGCAACGACGTGCGCAAGGACCTGGTGATCATCCCCGAGGACCGCCCCGGGGTGGTCGCGGAGCTCGGCGAGACGCTCGGTGAAGCGGGCATCAACATCGAGGCGATCAGCGCGTTCACGGGCCAGGGCAAGGGCATCGTGCACCTGCTGGTGGACAAGGCCGAGGAGGCGCTCGAGGTGCTCCAGGGGGCGGGCTTCGACGTCAGGGCGGCCCGGCGTGTGGTCGTGGTGCCGCTGCCGGACGAGCCAGGTCACCTGGGTCGGGCCACCCGGACGCTGGCCGATGCCGGGATCAACATCGAGCAGGCCTACATCGCCGGCGGCAGCAGGCTGGTCATCGTGTGCGACGAGGTCGACCGCGCCAAGGAGCTGCTCGGCGTCGAGTGACGCCGAGCCGAGGGCGTCACCTCGGCAGATCGGTCTGCTTGAACTCGTGGAGGGTCGGGAACTCCTCGACGAGGTCGAGGACGCGTTCGATGCTGCGGGTGGCGTGCTCGGCGTCGCCGTCGGGGCGGTCCATCAGGCGCACGAAAACGGCCCGGTCGCTGCCGATGAAGGTCGGCACGCCCCACACCGCGTGGTCCTCGACACCGGCGTCGTGCTCGCCCTGTAGCTGCTTGAGGACGGCGACGCTCTGGGCGCGATCGAGCACGTCCTCGGCGTCGAGGCCGGCGTCGGTCAGCGCGGTGCGTAGCGCCGCGGGATCCTTGAGGTCGAGGCCGCTGTCGTGGCGGACGGCGAACAGGCCGCGGTGCACGTCGAGGAACCGCTCGGCGTGGTGGTCACGCACGACCAGCCCGACCGCGAGCGCCAGGATCCCGGACTCCGCGTACGGCGCCTCGCGGTCCCAGACGGCCTGGTCGCCTTCGGGGACGTGCCCCTGCGCCAGGCTGTAGGGCGTGAAGGTCACGTCCCAGTCGGCGCCGGCCTGGAGGGCGGCGATCACGTGCTCGTTGGCGTTCCGAGCGAACGGGCACAGGTAGTCGAAGGTGAGGGCGAAGCGGCGGGTCACGGGAGCCTCTGGGGGTTCGGATGCGGGAGGGGTTCGCTTCAGGAACGCCGCGAACCGGGTAACCCTTCCCAGGTGCGCGGCCGACCGGACGGGGCCGCCGGCGCCGGTTGCGTCACAAGCCGAGGCAGGCCCGCAGGGGCACCTCCAGGCCGCAACCGGTCTGCACCGCCCGCAGCGTCAGACCGAACGCGATGAACCCACCCCACACGAGGCCGATGTACTCGCGGTCCTCGCGGCGCAGTCCCGCCAGGCGTCCACCGACCACGGCGATCAGAGGGAACAGCGAGCCGTACAGGTAGTGGAACCACGGCAGCTCGGCGCCGGGGGCGCGCCGCCCCATCAGCAGCAGCACGATCCCGACGACCGTCTGCACGACGAGGAGGTTCTCGGTCCAGTGCTGGACGGCCCACAGGGCCGCCGGGGTGTCGCGACGACCGAGCACCCGCAGCACGAGGCCCCACACGACGATCACGACGAACAGCAGCACGATGATGCTGCCGAGCACGCGGTGGAAGAGGGTCACGGGAGGTCAGCTCGCACGTCGAGGGGACGGCGAGAGGGTAGGGCGCGGTCGGTCAGGCCCGGTCGCCGCCCTCCGCGCCTCGCGCGGCGTCGCCGCGCCAGGAGCTCGGGGTGACGTCGTCGCCCTCGGCGCGGCCACCCGCGGCGCGGTCGACGAACCGGAGCAGCTCGATCGGGACGGGGAACACCAGGGTGGAACTCTTCTCCTCGGTGACGTCGGCGAGGGTCGACAGCAACCGCAGCTGCATCGCGCCCGGCTCGGTGGCCATGACGGCGGCCGCCTCGGCGAGCCGCTTGGCCGCCTCGAACTCACCCTCGGCGTGGATGACCTTCGCGCGACGGTCGCGTTCGGCCTCCGCCTGACGGGCCATGGCGCGACGCATCGTCTCGGGCAGTTCGACGTCCTTGACCTCGACGAGGGTCACCTTCACACCCCACGGCTGGGTGAGGTCGTCGATGATGGCCTGCAGGCGGCTGTTGATCTCGTCGCGGTTGATCAGCAGCTCGTCGAGCTCGACCTGGCCGAGGACCGAGCGGAGCGTGGTCTGGGCGACCTGCGAGGTACCGAACAGGTAGTTCTGGATGTTGACGACCGCCGCGACCGGCTCGACCACGTTGAAGTAGGACACGGCGCTGACCTTCACGGTCACGTTGTCCTTGGTGATGATGTCCTGCGGCGGGACGTCCATGGTCACGGTCTGGAGGTTGACCTTCACCATCTTGTCGATGATCGGGACGAGGAAGAACAACCCCGGGCCTTTGGCGCCCATGACGCGTCCGAGCCGGAAGATCACGCCGCGCTCGTACTCGTCCACGATCCGGATGGCGGACACCAGCACGCCGACGAGGATCACGACGGCGATCATGGTGCCGACGAGCAGGGGGTCCACGGGAGGCTCCTTCTGCGACTACGAGGGTTCGGTGTCGGCGGTGGGGTCGGGCACGGCGGCCGTGCTTCCCTCCGCCGGGGCGACGAGCAGTTCGAGGTTGTCGCGGTCGACGATGGTCACCTCGTCGCCGTCGCGCAGGGGTGCGGTGCCCGGCGCCGGCCGTAGCCGCCACCAGGTCCCGTCGAGCTGTGCCTGAGGACGGCCACCGGCGACCCCGGTGACCACCACGGTCCGGCCGGTCATGTGCTCGGCGTAGCTGATCTTGGGTGCGTGCCGGGTCCGTGCGGCGAAGCGGCCGGCCACGACGGCGAGCACGCCGACGGTGATCACCGTGGGCAGCAGCACGGCGAGGTCGACCCCGAGACCGCTGTCGGCGGGGAACAGGAACAGCCCGCCGAGCAGCAACGCGGCCGTGCCACCGCCTGCTCCCGCACCGATGCCCGGGGCGAACAGCTCGGCGATGAACATCGCCGCGGCGAGGATCAGCAGCACGATCCCGACCGCGTTCACCGGCAGGACCGCGAACGCGAACATCGCCAGCACGATGGCGGACACGCCGATCACCCCGCCGAGCCCGATGCCGGGGTTGGCGATCTCGTAGAGGATCGCCAGCGTCCCGAGCGACAGGAAGATGAAGGCGAGGTTGGGGTCGGCGAGGAACCCGAGGATGCGGCGCGAGGTCCCGACGGGCAGTTCGACCAGCTCCGCACCAGCGGTGGTGAGGGTGACCGTGTCGCCGCGGACCTCGACCTCGGTGCCGTCGATCTCGTCGAGCAGATCGGCCGTCGAGCCCACGATCAGATCGATGCCACCCTCCTCGAGCGCGACGTCGGCCGTGACGGACCGTCCCTCGCGGACCGCCTGGACGGCCAGATCGATGTCGCGGTCCCGTGCCTGCGCGATCGCTTCGGCGAAGGCGGCCGCGTTCTCCATCACCTTCGCGTCGAGGTCCTCGCCCTGGCCGCCGACGGGCGTGGCGGCACCGATGGTCGTGGCGGGCGACATCGCGGCGATGTGCGCGGCGTAGGTCACGAAGGTGCCGGCGGACCCAGCGTCGGCCCCGGCCGGCGCGACGTGGACCACGACCGGCAGCGGCGCGTCCAGGAAGGACTGCACGATCTTGCGGGTCGAATCGACCAGGCCACCTGGCGTGTCCAACCGCACCACGAGCACCTCGTGGCCCGCGGTCGCGGCGCGCTCGACGGTGTCGGCGAGGTGGTCGGCGGTCACCGGCGTGATGACACCGGTCACCTCGGTGACGCCGACCGTCGGCCGATCCGAGGCCGGGTCGGTGGCCGCCAGCGCGCCGGTCAGCGAGGCGGTCAGGCCCGCGACGAGCGCCGCGAGCACGACCGCGACACGCACCGACCCACCGCGGCGACGACGGCCGAGCGTGTCCACGGTGCTGCGGACCTTCCCGAGGGCTTCCGGTGGGACAACGAGGCTAGCGTGACCGGTGCCGTCGTCCCCGGGGAGTTGCACATGACCGCCGACCTGCCCGTGCTCGTCGCCTTCTCGGTCAGTCCGATGGGCGGCTCCGACTCGGTCGGGGACGCGGTCGCGGCCTGCGTCCGGATCGTGCGTGACAGCGGGCTCGCCAACGAGACCAACGCGATGTTCACCAACGTCGAGGGGCCCTACGACGAGGTGATGGCGGTCGTGCGCAGCTGCATCGAGACGTGCGCCGAGATCGCACCGCGGGTGTCGGTCACCTTGAAGTTGGATCACCGTCCGGGTCACGAGGGCGCGCTCGCCACGAAGGTGCAGCGGATCGAGGCCGTCCTCGAGGGGGACGGCTGAGGGTGTTCAGGCGCGACCGGCCGGTGAGGCGGGCAGTTCGACGCGTCGCGAGGTGATCCACGCGCCGCCGATGACCAGGAGCGAGCCGACGATGGCCAGCGGGTGGACGTCCTCGCCGCGGATGGCGACGCCGAGGGCGATGGCCACCAGCGGCGTGAAGTAGATCGCGATCGAGCCCCGTGGCCCGCCGACGCGGCCGACGAGGGTCGTCATGAGCACGAACGCGAGCCCCGTGCCGAGGACGCCGAGCGGGAGCATGGCCAGAGCCGACGACCAGGACCAGGTGGAACCGCCGGCCGTGGCGAGGCCCACGGGAACGACCACGATCATGGCGAACAGCTGGGCCCGCAGCAGGACCGGCAGCGCCCCGTAGCGCTGTTGGAGCGGCACGGCGAGGTTGGCCGACAAGCCGTAGAGCAGGACCGCCAGCAGGACCAGGCCGACGCCGAGGACGGCGGCCCCGGACCCTTCGGTCGCGAGCCGGTCGGTGGGCAGTTCCGGTAGCGAGACCAGCACGAGCCCCGCGAACCCGAGCAGCAGGCCGACCGCCTGCCGCCGCGACGGCAGCCGGCGGAGCAGCGCTGCAGCCCAGACGGCGGTGGACAGGGGGACCGCGGCGTTGAGCATCCCGGCCACGGACGAGTCGATCCACTGTTGCGCCGTCGGGAACAGCAGCAGGGGGAGGCCCATCCAGGTGATGCCGAGGAGGGCGATGCGAGGCAGGTCGGCGCGTTCGACGCTGCGGCGGGCGCGGGGGACGACGGCCAGGGCCAGGGCCCCGAGTCCGACCCGTGCCAACGCCACCACACCCGGCGAGAAGCTCTCCAGGCCGACGTCGATGAACAGGAACGACGAGCCCCAGATCACGGCCACGGTGGCGAGCAGCCCCCACTCGCGCGAGCCGAAGGCGTCGCGGCTGCTGCCGTCGCCGATGGCCAGCAGCCGGCCGCGGGGTCGGGTGGCGAGGGTGGGTTCGGGGGGTGCGGGCACCGTCGGCCTCCGTGCAGAGTCGTCCGGTTCGCGGGACGAAGTGTCCACCGTAACGGACCCGTCACCGCCGCGCCCGCGACGTGAGCGTGACGGGCCCCGTCCCGCCGCGCGTTGTGCGCTCGGCTAGCATGCGCTCACAGCAGCAAGCACGCGCGCTCGACGCCCGGGTCCCTGGTCGACCGGCGGTGTCTCGCCGGGTGGAACGGACCTCCCGCAGCGGTCGTTGCCCGGACGGCCAGGGTCGGACGGTGGCTGGCCGCGCGACCGACCTCCACAGTCCGCCTCGTCAGGCCAACCCCCGGGCCGTCCCCCCTTCCGCACCTCGCGCGCCGCTGTGGCGCCGTGGACGCCCGGGATCCCCCTGCCCCCGAACCAGGAGAACGTGTGTCCCGTCGTGCTCCCGCGACCACGCGTACGACCCGATCATCGACCGGCCGGCGCCCCCGCGCCGCCACCGGGCTGCTGACCGCCTCGGCGGTCGTCGCCCTCGGCACTGCGACCGCCTTCGCGGCCAGCGCCGGCGAGGCGTCCGACGACGCGGACGCCGGCAGCTCGCAGGTGGAGCGCACCCTCGTGGTGACGCCCGCCGACCAGATCGAGCCGGTCAGCGTCGAGAACGACGAGCTCACCACGCTGCTGTTCGCCGCGCTCGACGCGCGTGCGGCCATGGACGCCGAGGCGCCGCCGGAACCCGAGCCCGAGCCGGAACCAGAGCCCGAGCCTGAGCCGGAGCCGCAGATCGAGGCCGCGGCCGCCTCGGCCGGGGTCTGGGACCGGGTCGCGCAGTGCGAATCCGGTGGCAACTGGAGCATCAACACCGGCAACGGCTTCTACGGCGGTCTGCAGTTCACCATCGACTCGTGGCGTTGGGTCGGTGGGACCGGCTACCCGCATGAGGCCTCCCGCGAGACCCAGATCGCGATGGCCGAGCGCCTGCACGCCCGCCAGGGCTGGGAAGCGTGGCCGTCCTGCTCCCGGCAGCTCGGGCTGCGCTGACGCGTCGACCCACCACCGCGAGGGAGCCCGCCGACCGGCGGGCTCCCTCGCGTCGTGGGGGCCACGTACGCTCCGCGGTCCCGTCGTCATCCGTGGCTCTGGAGCTCCCGTGCGCGTCCGCTCGCTCGTCACCCTCGGCACCGGTGCCGCGCTCGGTGCCGGCGCCATGTACCTGCTCGACCCCGACCACGGGCCCGCACGCCGCCGTGAGGCGCGCCGGAACGCCCTGCGGGAGGCGCGGCGCGGGGCCGTCCGTGCCGCGCAGCGCGCCGCCCGGCAGGCCGAGGAAGCCGCGACGGCGGCCGCCACCGGGTTCGTCGAGGCACGCTCCGCCGGTCGCACCCCCTAGCGTTGCGGCTCCCAGCTACGGCGACCCCGGGAGCCCTCCGTGACCGACCTCGACCTGTCCCTGAGCCCGCGCGGCGCGCAGCTGCGCGACGAGCTGCAGGACCTCCTCGACACGCGCATCCTGCCGAACGAGGCCACCTACCACGAGCAGATCGAGGCGTCCGGCGACCGCCACCACCACCCGGCGATCCTCGAGGAGCTCAAGGCCGAGGCACGCGAGCGGGGGCTGTGGAACCTCTTCCTCCCAGATGAGACCCACGGGGCGGGGCTGACCAACCTCGACTACGCCCACCTCGCCGAGCTCACGGGCCGCTCGGTGCTGATGGCGCCGGAGGCGCTCAACTGCGCGGCGCCGGACACGGGCAACATGGAGGTGCTGCACATGTTCGGCACCCCGGCCCAGCAGGAGGAGTGGCTCACGCCGCTGCTCGAAGGCGAGATCCGGTCGGCGTTCTTCATGACCGAGCCGGACGTGGCGTCATCGGACGCGCGCAACATCGGCTCGCGCATCGAGCGCGACGGCGACGAGTACGTCATCAACGGGCGCAAGTGGTGGTCCTCCGGCGCGGCCAGCCCACGGTGCAAGGTCGGCATCTTCATGGGGATCACCGATCCCGACGAGTCGCCCTACCGCCAGCAGTCACAGATCCTGGTCCCCATGGACACCCCGGGCGTCCGCGTGGTGCGTGAGCTGCCGGTCTACGGGCGCTACGACGGGCACGGCGGCCACCCCGAGGTCGAGTTCGTCGACGTCCGTGTCCCGGCCGGCAACCTGATCGGTAACGAGGGCGACGGGTTCGCGATCGCGCAGGCGCGCCTCGGCCCTGGCCGGATCCACCACTGCATGCGGCTGATCGGCATGGCCGAGCGGGCCTTCGACCTGATGTGCGAGCGGGCGCTCACCCGCGAGCCGTTCGGGCGACCGATCGCCGACCAAGGGGTGTTCCAGCACTGGCTCGCCCAGGCCCGGGTGCGTATCGAGCAGGCACGGTTGCTGACGCTGAAGGCCGCACGGCTCATGGACACCGTGGGCAACAAGGGCGCACGGATGGAGATCTCGGCCATCAAGATCGTGGCGCCGTCGATGGCTGAGTGGGTCCTCGACAAGGCCATCCAGACCCACGGTGGCGGCGGGTTCTCCGATGACTTCGTGCTCGCCCAGATGTGGGCCCACGCCCGCACGCTGCGCATGGCCGACGGCCCCGACGAGGTGCACGAGATGGCGCTCGCCCGTCGCGAGCTCAAGCGCTACCGCGAGTGACCCGGCGGGTCGTCGGGCTCGACGGCTGCCGCGAGGGGTGGGTGGCGGTCGAGCTCGTCGACGGTGCGGTGGCTGCCGTGACCGTCGTGCCGCGCGCTGTCGACATACTCGACGGTTCGCACGAGGCAGCCGCGGTGGACATCCCGATCGGGCTGCTCGACGTGGCGGTCCGCGACGCCGACGCGGCGGCCAGAGCCGTGCTCGGGCGGCGTGCGGCCACGGTCTTCAGCGCGCCTCCGCGCGCGGTGGTCGACCTCGTGGCCGGCGCTCCGGGGGTGTCGCACGCCGAGGCTACGGCGCTGGCCGCGGACACCACGGGGGTGGGAGTCAGCATCCAGGCGTTCCGGTTGCTGCCGAAGGTGATCGAGATCGACGCCATCGTGGCGGGCGGGGCGGAGGTCCTGGAGGTGCACCCGGAGGTCGCCTTCGCTCACCTCGCCGGCGAGGCGCTGCCACGCAAGACCTCGTGGGCCGGGTCGGAAGCGCGGCGCGCGATCCTCACGGCCGCCGGCGTCGTGCTGCCGGCGAGCTTCCCCGGAGCGGAGCGGTGCGCGCCGGACGACGTGCTGGACGCCGCGGTGTGCGCAGTGACGGCCGACCGTGTGGCGTCCGGCGGGTCGGTCACGACGCTGCCCGATCCGCCGACCCAGTTCCTCGGCGGTCGTCCCGTCGTGATCCACGCGCCGGCGCCACGCAGCTGATGGTCGTCCGGGTCGTCCAGCCGACGGTGCGTCACGCTGGAGGTGGCTCGCGCGTGTCATGGGTGGAGCGCGACGGAGGGGTGGTGTGAGCGGCGTGGGATCGGACGATGCGTTCCACGCGTTCTGCGTCGAGGCGCACCCGCGTCTCGTCGCGGCGCTGGGCCACGTCGTCGGCGACCACGCCGTTGCCGAGGAGCTCGCCCAGGAGGCGCTCGTCCGTGCGCACCAGCGGTGGCGGCGGGTGTCGCAGCTCGAGTCGCCGCTCGGCTGGACGGGGACGTGGCCGACGTCCCGCCCGTCGCTCCGGCCGGTCCCGGGACGCCCGACGACGATGATGAGGAGGTCCGACGTGTCCGCTGATCTGCGCGACCTGCTCGAGCGCACCGCCGCGGCTCCGAGCACGCCGGTCGATCCGGTCCGGATCGCGTCGCGGTCCCGGCGACGGTCACGGCGGCGACGCGGTGGCGCCGGCCTGACCGGTGCAGCACTCGCGCTGCCGCTCGCCGTCGTGGCGTGGCCCGGGGTCGGACCCGGTGGTCTGATCATCGAGGACCGCGTCGCCGACCAGCCCGGTGGCTCCGACGATGCCGGGACGGCTGACGGCGAGGTCGCGCGGCTCGACCTGCCGGAGGGGTGGCAGCAGGTCGAGGTGGGAGACGCGAGCTTCGGCGTGCCCGCCGATCGGGACACCCGCGAGCTGGCACCGAGCGATGGCTCCCCGTGCCACAACGGGCTCGACCGGGTCCGCACCTACCTCGCCCCGGACGGCTACCCGACGGGTGTCGTCGCGTGTCGTCAACCGCTCCCTGACTACACATCCCTGCTCGCGGCGCCGCTGAGCACCGTCCCCGAGCTCGTTCGGGAGCAACGGCACGGGACCGACCTGGAGCCCGCACCGCGACCCACCGCCGTGACTCTGCCGAGCGGGATCCACGGCCAGCGGGTCAGGGTGGGCGGCAACCTCGAGACGTACGCGTTCCCGCAGGTCGACCTCTGGCTCGAGTTCCACAACGTGGAGCAGGAGCCAGTGCTCATCGAGCAGGTGCTCGCGACCGTCGCGGCGGTCGAGCGCGGCTGACCCGCGCTACCGGGTGCGGATCGTGTCACCTGTGACTCGATCCGCACCCGGTAGCCACGTAGGACCCCTGACCACACCGACACGCCCGCTCCGCGTACCTCGCTGCCGCGCTCAGAGGACGATGAGGGCCGAGGCACAGAGCGCGAGGACCACGCCGCTGGCCTGCAGGACGGTGAGGCGTTCGTCGGTCAGACGTCGCGCGAGCAGCACGACCGCCACGGGGTACAGCGAGGTGAGCAGGGCGGTCAGCGACAGCGCGCCTGTCCGGGTCGCGAGCAGGAACAGGACGTTGGCGCCCATGTCGGTCAGCCCGCACGCGATCACCAGCGGCGCGGTGCGGCGGTCGGGCATGCGCCGGGGGGCGAAGCGGAGCACCACCACGAGCAGCAGCGCGCCGCTGAGACGCGCGCCGAGCAGCGGCCACAGTCCGGAGTCGGGCGGTGTCGCGTCGAGCGCGACGAAGAACCCGCCGAAGGCGGCACCCGACAGCAACGCGAGCAACGTGCCGCCGGCGTGGACATCGGTCAGCTGCCGGGGACGGAGGGCGACGAGCACGACCGCGACGAGCCCGGCGAGGATGCCCATCACGTCGAGGGCCGTGACCCGCTCCGCGTTGACCACCACACCCCAGCCCACGGGGACCGCGGCGCCGACGAGCGCCGCGAGGGGGGAGACGACGCCCATCGGGCCGATGGCCATGCCGCGCAGGTAGACGATCAGGCCGGCGCAGCCGCCGAGCCCGGCCAGCGCGCCGATGGCCAGCGCCCGCAGGCTCAGCTCACCGGGCAGGACCAGCAGCGCCGGCAGCAGGACCACGAGACCCGCGAGCTGGGCGATCAGCGTCACGGTGACGGCCGAGGCACGCCGGGCCGCCAACGCGCCGGTGACGTCGGAGACGCCGAACGACACGGCGGCGCACAGGGCGAGCAGGGCAGCCAGGGCAGGGCCTCGGGCACGGGGGAGCGGAGCCCGCCGAGACTAGGGCCCTCGCGGGGTCACGCGGCCAGCGGTGCGCCCGATGACCTCGCGACCCGGCGACCGGCGACCGTCTCGGCCACGGCCACCTCGTGCGGGGTCGTGCGGAGCGGACCGAAGGTGGCCTCGAAGTCCCGGCCGAGCGCGACGTACGGCCGGTCGAACTGGGCCACCTGCTCGCGAGCCTCGCGCAACTGCGTGTCGACGAGGCCGGCCACCCACAGCATGCCGGGCGTGATGCGCCCGATCCGGGCCGGGCGACCGGCTGCCTCGCAGACCAGCGTGAGGATCGCGCGCTGGGTTCTGGGCTCCGCGGCGGGCAGGATCCACGACCGGCCGTCGGCCTCGGGGCGCTCGACGAGCGTCGCGACGGCCCGGGCGGCGTCGGGCAGGTAGGCGAACGTGTGCGGCTGGTCGGCGTCGATGAACGCCTGCGGCCGCTTGCCGGCCAGGACCCGATCGACACCCAGCATGTTGACGAGGCTGTTCTGGCCGTGGACCCCGTAGTAGTCCGAGAACCGCCCGATGGTGACGCGCGCGTGACCGGCCGCGTGCGCCGCCAGCAGGGACCGGCCGAGGTCGCGGCGGACCGCGGCCTTCCGGGTCGTACCGACCTCCGGTGAGGCGTCGGTGATGGGGGTGTCGGGCGTGCCGTAGCCGTAGAGGTTGTCGACCATGACGAACCGGGCGTCGGCGGCGGCAGCCGCGTCGAGGGCGGTGGTGACCATCGGCTGCAGGTGGTTGGCCCAGGCGGCGTAGGGGAGGCTGGCTGCCATCACGACCACGTCGCTGCCCGCGCACGCAGCCCGGGCCGCGACCGGGTCGGTGAGGTCGGCGGCGAGGGCGCGCACGTCGCTCGGGACGTGGGCGGGCGTGATGGAGCGGCTGACGGCGGTGACCGCGTGACCGCGGGCGGCGAGCTCCAACGTCGTGGCGCGGCCGATGCCGCCGGTGGCGCCGAGGACGGTGACGTGCACGGGGGTCTCCTCGCCGGAGGCGGCCGGCGTCCGTGTCGATGTGTGAACGCTGTTCGCAGCGCTAACGGTGTTCATACGCGAACGGTGTTCGCAAAGCAAGTGCCGTTCGCTACGGTGTGCGCCTGCCGGCACGAGGAGGGCGCGTGGTCGCCGAGGGACGACGCGATGCCGCGCGCCGTCGCACGATGGCCGAGCTCGATGCGGCGGCGCTCGCCGAGGTGCACGAACACGGGGCGGTCGCGCTGTCGTTGCGGCGTGTGGCGCGACGGATGGGGATGAGCCCCGCGGGCCTCTACCGCTACGTGGACTCCCGGGAGGGCCTGCTGACGCGCTTGATCGCCGGCGGGTACGAGGACCTGGCCGACCACCTCGCCGTGGCCACCGGCGCCGAGCCGCGGCCGGCGGCCGACCGCGACCGTCCGGCGCCGGATCCGCCCGTGGTCGCCGCTGGGGGGGCCGCGCTGGCGGACCGCGTCCGGGCGGTGGCGCTGGCGTACCGCCACTGGGGGGTGACCCACCCGCAGGAGTTCGGGCTGCTGTTCGGCGACCCCATCCCGGGCTACGCGGCGCCCCCCGGCGGGGTCACCGTCGAGGCGATGGGCCGCGTGGGCTCGGCGCTCGGGGCGCCGATCGTCGAGGCCTGGCTCGCGGGCCGGCTCCGCACGCTGCCGCTGCCCGACCTCGACCCCGAGCAGGGGGAGCGCCTCGCCGAGATGGCCAAGGTCGCCGACCGTGAGCTACCGCCCGAGGTGAGCCTGAGCCTCCTGGCGTTCTGGGGGCGCCTGCACGGCCAGGTCAGTCTCGAGGTCTTCGGCCACCACCGCTGGCTGTTCCCGGACGGGTGCGAACCGCTGTTCCGGGCCGACCTCGAGGCGATGCTGCGCGACCTCGGGGTGGTGGCCGAGGACGCCGAGCAGCCGGACGAGGACGGGACTCAGGTCCGCCGGTAGCGGCGGATGGCGAGCGGCGCGAACACCGCCACGATCAGCGCCGCCCACAGCAGTGCCGGCACGACGTCCCCCGACGTCGCTGTGCCTTGGGTCAGGGCGCGGGCCGCGTCGACGGTCCGGGTCACCGGCTGGTTGTCGGCCCAGACCCGCAGCCAGTCCGGCATCGAGTCGGTCGGCACGAAGGCGCTCGAGGCGAACACCAGGGGGAACATCAGGGGGAACATCATGGTCTGGGCGGTCTCGGCGTCGTTGGCGGTCAGGCCGACGAGGGCGGCGACCCAGCTGAAGGCGAAGGAGAACAGCAGCACCACGGCGGCGGCGCCGAGGACGCCCGTGACGCCACCGGCGGGGGAGAAGCCCACCAGGACGCCCACGACGACCATCAAGGTGACCACCATCGTGTTGCGGAGCAGGTCGGAGAGGGTCCGGCCGGCCAGCACCGCCGAGCGCGCCATGGGCAGCGTCCGGAAGCGTTCGATGAGGCCCTTGCCGAGGTCCTCGGCCAGTCCGACGCCGGTCTGCGTCGCACCGAAGGTGACGGTCTGCACGAAGATCCCGGGCATCAGGTAGTCGATGTAGTCCCCGGGGGTGTCGATGGCGCCGCCGAAGACGAAGGTGAACAGCAGGACGAACATCACCGGCTGGATCGTGGCGAAGACCAGCAGCTGGGGCAGCCGCGCCAGGTGGGTGAGGTTGCGCTTGGTCACGGTGAGCGTGTCGGCGACGTTCCAGCGCAGGCGGTCGGCGAGGGACTCCTCGGGGAGCGGGGGCAGTTCGCGCAGGAGGGTGGGGGTGTCGATCGTGGTCACGGGGTTCGTCTCCTCAGGCCACGGTCGCGGGCGAGGTCGGGGGTGGCGCGGAGGTCGGTGCGTCGGTGGCGTCGGCGGGTGCACCGGTCATCCCGAGGAAGGCGTCGTCGAGGGTCGGGCGGTGGACGTCGATCGCCACCGGGACGATCCCGGCGTCGTGGAACGCGCGGGCGAGCGGGCCGAGCGCGGGCCCGGCGCTGGTCACCAGCAGCTCGAGGCGCTCACGCTCCACGGTGACGGGGGCGGCCGGGTCGAGCCCCGGGACGGCGTCACGCTCGGCCAGGCGCTCGACCAGCGCGCGGGCGGCGAGGGCGCCGGCCGCATCGGCCAGGTCCACGGTGATGTGCTCGCGCCCGACGGTGGCCTTCAGTTCGCTGGCGGTCCCCTCGGCGATCACCCGGCCATGGTCGATCACCACGATGCGGTCGGCGAGGCGGTCGGCCTCCTCGAGGTACTGGGTGGTCAGCAGCACCGTGGTGCCGTCGTCGACGAGCCCCTCGATGATCGCCCACAGGTCGGCGCGGCTGCGCGGGTCGAGCCCGGTGGTCGGCTCGTCGAGGAACAGCACCGGCGGCGAGGTGACGAGCGACGCGGCGAGGTCGAGCCGACGCCGCATGCCGCCCGAGTACCCCTTCACCGGGCGGTCGGCCGCATCGACGAGGTCGAAGCGGTCGAGCAGTTCGACGGCCCGCGACCGGCTCTCGGTCTTCGAGCGGTGGTTCAGGCGCGCGATCATCACGAGGTTCTCACGGCCGGTGAGCCGCTCGTCGACCGCGGCGTACTGTCCGGCCAGGCCCATCCGGCGCCGCACCTTCGCGGCATCGCGGACGACGTCCAGTCCGAGCACCTCGGCGCGACCCGCATCCGGGGTCAACTGGGTGGTCAGGATGCGGACCGCGGTGGTCTTCCCGGCGCCGTTGGGTCCGAGCAGGCCGAGCACGGCGCCGGCCGGGACGCTGAGGTCGACGCCGTCGAGGGCGCGGGTGTCGCCGTAGGAGAGGGTCAGGCCCTCGGCGTGGATGGCGGGTGGCACGGTGATCCTCGTCGTGGCTGGTGGTGGGAAGCAAGGAAGGTTGACTCGGTCAAGGGTTCCGATGATGGCCTCGACGGTTGAATCTGTCAAGTAGTTGCTGCTACCGTGGTACCCATGGGTGATGGACACGCGCCTCCGGAGGCCGCACGGCGCTGGACCGACGCCGCCGGCGCGGCGGAGTCCGGCGTGGCCGCTGAGGTCCTCGAGCTGCTGATGGCGGTGATGAGCCACCTGCGCAGCCACCTGGCCGACGAGGTCGCCCGCCACGAGCTCAACGCGATGCAGTTCTTCGCGCTGCGCTCGCTCACCGAGCCGACGCCGATGGGCCAACTCGCTGAGCAGCTGCACTGCGACCGCAGCCACGTCACGGGCGTCGCCGACGAGCTCGAGCGCCTGGGTGCGGTGGAACGCCAGCCGCACCCTGACGATCGTCGGGTCAAGCTGCTCGTCCTCACCGACGTGGGCGAGGCCCTCCGGGACCGGGTGGAAGCGGGTCTGCTCGCTCGGTTGCCGGTGGTCGAGGGCCTCGATGAGGACCAGCAACGCCAGCTGCGCGACCTCCTCGCCACCGTCGCGGCGGCTGGAGGATCGCCCGGGGCCACGACGGTCTCCGGGGAGCCGGCCACCTCGTAGGCTCTCGCTCTCCGGGCGCGTAGCTCAGCTGGTCAGAGCAGCGGACTCATAATCCGTCGGTCGCGGGTTCGAGCCCCGCCGCGCCCACCTCCGAGCTGATCGGTCGACGCGCGCTGCGTGCCGACGAAAGGGCTCGCATCGCGCGTGCGGGGTGTGCTCCCCTGGGATCGTCGATGCGGTCGTTGACGAGCCAGCGCACCCCCATCGGTCAGATCCCGGGATGCGCATGTCGACACACCTTCCGACCGGCCTGGTGGCGGCCGTCCGCGAGTTCACCACGAACATCGTCAACCCGTACGACCCGCAGGAGCTGCTCCACCGCCTGACCGAGCAGGCCATCGAGGTCGTCCGGGCGGACGGCGCCGGGATCATGCTCGCTGAGGAACCTCGCGGCCTGGCGTTCGCCGCGGCCTCCGCCGAACGCGTCATGGTGCTCGAGCAGCTCCAGGGCCGGATCGAGACGGGTGCCTGCCACGCGGCCTTCACCCACGACCGCATCGTGACCGTCGAGGACCTCGCCGTGACCACCGCGTGGCCGGAGTACTCGGCTCGCGCCGCTGATCTCGGGCTCCGCGCGGTGATGGGCGTGCCGATGCACGCCGGTGGGCAGTCCATCGGGGTGCTCAACGTCTACCGCGAAGCTCCGGGGCCGTGGTCCGGGGTCGACGTCGAGGCGGCCGAGATCCTGACCGCCATCGCCGGGGCGTACGTCCTGCACGCCAACGAGCTGCGCGCGCAGCACACGCTCGCCGAGCAGCTGCACGAGGCGTTGCGGAGCCGTGATGTGATCGGGCAGGCCAAGGGCATCCTGATGGCCCGCCACCAGGTCGACGCCGACGCGGCCTTCGATCTGCTCCGCAAGCGGTCGCAGTCGGTGAACCGCAAGCTGCGTGAGGTGGCTCAGGAGCTGGTCGACAGCGAGTGAGAGGCGCACCCCGCCGGGCTGACCTGGACGATCGAGCTCCGGAGGAAGTTCCCGGTGCCCCCCTCGTTGTTCCACGGCCGCGGGCGCCGTACGGTCCGACGGTCAACTGTCCCGGGAGCACGAGGGAGCGACGTTGGTGGACGGGGGTGTAGGTGCTGCCGGCGTGACGCTCACCCTGGCGGTGCTCGTCGCGCTGGCCGCCGGACTGCTGGTGCCGGCCGGGATCGCCAAGCTGCGGGCGCCGGGCGTCGCCCGTGCCGCCCTCGGTCTGCCGCGGCGGACCGAACCGTGGGTCCGCACGCTCGGCGTGGCCGAGCTCGGGCTCGCCGCCGCCGTCCTCGCGACGGCGGCACGTCCCGCCGTCGCGGCGCTCGGCGTGGCGTACGTCGCGTTCACCGCGGTTGCCCTCCGGCAGCGGGCTCGGGGTGCGAGCTGCGGCTGCTTCGGTGCGAGCGACACCCCGACCGGGTGGCACCACGTCCTGCTCGACGGCGTCGCGGCCGCTGTCGTCATGGCCGCCGCCGTCGTCGGCGTACGGCCCGCGAGCCACCTGCTGACCGACGCACCCCTGGCCGGGGTCCCTTTGCTGGCCGCTGGCGCGATCGCCGTCGCCAGCCTCCAGCTGGTGATCACCGCGCTGCCCGATCTCGCCACCGCCCGCCGGACCGCCGGAGGTTCCTCGTGACCGCCCTCGTCATCGTCCTCACGGTGGTCGTCGCCGCCCAGCTGCTGCTCCTGGTCGGGCTGCTGCGTAGCCACGCGGAGATCCTCCGTCAGCTGCACGCCTTCGGTGTCGGCTCCGACCCATCGGCGCCCGCGGCGACGACCCCCGCCACCGACGGGAGCCCGGTCACCTCGCCGGCCGGCCTGCCGACCCCGACCCCGATCTCCACCCAGCTCGGCCCGCTGGCTCCGGCTGAGGGGCGTCGGGCGGCCGACATCACCGGCACCGGCCCCACGGGAGACGTCCTCGGGCTGCGGGTGACCGAGGTCGACCACGACACCGTCCTGGTGTTCCTGTCGTCCTCGTGCGCCGGTTGCACGCCGTACTGGAACGCGCTGACCGAGGATCCAGGCGTCCCGGACGGCACGCGCGTGGTCATCGTCACCCGTGAGGAGCCCGACGAGGATGCCGCTGCGATCGCCGAGCTCGCACCCCCCGGCCTGCCGGTCGTGATGAGCTCCACCGCCTACGAGGAGCTCGAGGTGCCGGGCAGCCCCTACGTCGTGCACGTCGAAGGACGGTCGGGACGCGTCCGCGGTGAGGGGACCGCTGCCTCCTGGCCCGCCGTGCGGGGTCTGCTCCTCCGCGGTACGGCCTCGGAGGGCTCGCCGCGCGCCAAGGCTGCGGCGGACGCTATGCGCGAGCGTGACGCCGACCGGCACCTGCTCGCTGCCGGCATCAGCCCCGGTGACCCGTCCCTCTACCAACGTGCCGACGGCACCCCGTTCGTCATCGACGACGCCGACGCTCCGGTGTCACCGTGATCGTCGCCTTCGGCCTGACCATCGCCGCTGCGGCTGCACTCCGCAGCAGCTGGAGCCCCTGAGGCGTGTCCATGCTCGCCAGCATCTCCCCGGTCGGGGAGGCCGCACGAGGACAACGGTGGCCGGTCACGGTCAGCGCCTACCTCGTCGCGTCCGCGATCGGCGGCGCGCTGCTCGGGGCGGTCGCCGGCACCCTCGGCTGGGGGCTGTTCGCCCTCCTCGGTCGACCCCCGGTCGCTGTGGTCGTGGCGGTGCTGGCCGCCCTGGCCGCGCTGGCGGTCGCGCTCGACCGGGGGCTGGTGCGGTGGCACGCACCGGCCTGGCAGCGGCAGGTCGACGAGACGTGGCTGACCAGCTACCGCGGGTGGGTCTACGGGGCCGGCTTCGGGTTCCAGCTCGGTGCCGGCGTGTTGACCCGGATCCCCACCGCCGCGGTGTACCTCGTGGTCGTGGCCGCGCTGGCCACCGGCTCGGTCACGGCCGGCGCGGCCATCGGCGTCACCTTCGGCACGGTGCGGGCGGTGCCGATCCTGCTCGCCGGTCGGCACCGCGACCCCGCACGTCTCAACGCCTTCCACCAGCGGATGGACGCCGCCGCGCCCACCGCCGACCGGGTGACGAGCGCTGTGGTGGCGCTCGCCGCCGCCGCCCTCGTCACCACCGCCGTCGCCGGCTGACGTCCCCACAGGAGCGCTGATGCAGGTCAGAGGTTTCGGGATCCGCGCCGATCTCCCACGCGGGTGGGAGGCGGCGCTGCGCACCGCAGCACCGGCGCCACCGGCCCCGGACGAGGCGGCCACGCTGTCGGCGCCGACCGCCCCCGTCCTGCACGCGGGGACGTTCCCGTTGCCGACCGACCGTGGCGATTTCGGGTCCGGCGCGGTCGAGACCATGCAGGACGGCGACACGTTCGTCGCGCTCCTCGAGTACGACCAGGAGGAGGCCGACACGCCCCTCTTCGAGGCGCAGGGCCTGCCTCGCCGTCTCGATCCCCGGCGCTTCCACCGCCGGTCGCTCCAGCGCGTGCTGCCCGGCCAGGCGGGGTACCAGACCTTCTTCACCGAGGGGGGACGCGCGTTCTGCCTGTACGTGGTCCTCGGTGACGAGGAGGACAAGCTCGTGCAGGTCCGACGCGCCGAGCAGATGCTGGCCACCATCGTGATCGACCCGTTGCCCGGCGCGGCTGCGTCATCGACCACGGACGCACCGGAGACGGGCGCACCGGAGACCGGCGAGCCGACCACCGACGAGCCGACGACCACCGACGATCCGCAGCCCGTCGTCGAGCCCGACGACGATGACGAGGTCGCCACCGAGGACGCGGCGGACGACGAGGTGGACCAGGAGCGGCCGACCGGCACGGACGACGTGGACCGAGGAGGTCGACCGTGAGTACCGCCACCGCTCCCGAACCCGCGACCGCGGCAGCGGCAGCCGATCAGGCTCCCGTCACCGTCCGGCTGGTCGACCGTGTCGGGCGCGCTCTGGCCGGGAACGGCCTGTCGCGACGCCGGTTCCTGTCCCGCGTCGCGGTCGTGGGCGCCGCCGTGGCCATCGACCCGCTCCGCTACGCGCTCAAGCCCGGCAGCGCCTACGCCCAGGTCTGCGGTGACGGCGCCTCCTGCGGCAGCGGCTGGACCGCGTTCTGCTGCACCGTCAACAACGGGGCCAACACCTGCCCGAGCGGTTCGTACGTGGCGGGGTGGTGGCGGATCGACGACTCCCCGTTCTGTCTCGGCGCGGCCCGCTACGTCATCGACTGCAACCGTTCACCGAACGCGTCCTGCTCGTGCCGGTGCGCCTCCGGCAGCTGCGACCAACGACGGGTGTGCTGCAACAACTTCCGCTACGGGCAGTGCAACACCCAGGTCGCCGGCGTCACCGAGGTGGTCTGCCGCGTCGTGACCTGCACCGCGCCCTGGGTGTGGGACCCGGCCTGCAACCGGACCGTGCGCGTGGACAACCGGACCCGCTCGCACAACGCGCCGTGCCTGCCGGGGCGTGACGCCACCCCGATCGCGATCAAGTACCAGGACATGGGGATGACCGGCTCGGTGCTCGGTGCGCCCACCTCCGCGGAGCGGGACGGGCCGCGCAGCGGCCGGTTCCGACGGTACGAGAACGGGACCATCTTCTGGCGCTCCAACCTCGGCGCGAACGCGCTCCACGGCGTGATGAACGACACCCACCGTGGTCTCGGTGGCGCCTCCGGACCGCTCGGCTACCCGCGGAGCGACGTGCACGCGGTGGGGGACGGTGGTCTGCGTGCCCTGTTCGAGAACGGCACCCTGTACCAGCGCTCGACGTCAGCGACGCCCATCCCCGTCCACGACCCCGTCGACGCGCACTACCGCGCGCGCGGGGGGCCGACCGGCTCCTTCGGCTACCCGACGTCGACCTCCAGACGCGGGGACGGCTCGACCCTGACGCGGTTCCAGAACGGGATCCTGGCCGCCGTCGCCGGGTACCCGGTGGTCCGCACCAACCCGAACGCCTTCGCCGCCGCGGTCGCCCCACCATCCTCGTCGCCGGACCGCGTCGGGTGGCCGATCGCTGCCGAGCAGTCCTCCGGCGATTCGCGCTACCAGCGCTACGAGCACGGCATCGTGAGCCAGGCCACCACCGGGTGGGTCGCCATCGGGCAGGACATCGCCGACCGTTTCCTGCGGGCCGGCGGCCCCGGCGGTTCGCTCGGGCGCCCGACCGGGCGTCCGACCAGCGTCGCCGGTGGTCGGGGCCGGGCCCTGGTGTTCGCCGCGGCGGGCATCTACGCCCTCCACGGGGTCGGTGCCTACCTGCTCAGCGGCGCGATCTGGCAGCGGTACCAGACCGAGGGTGGCCCCGACGGACGCCTCGGTCTGCCCACCAGCGAGCGGGTGAGCCTGCCCAACGGCCAGCACCGCGCGTCCTTCGAGTTCGGGGCGATCATCATCGAGCCGGACGGGACCACCTCGGTCCTCGAGCTTCGCACGGGACGCTCGCCCGGCCAGCTGCAACGCACCTCGCCGACCGGTACCTCGCCTCGAGGTGGCCGGTCGCCGGGTGAACTCAGCCGCGGCACCCCGACCGGGACGGCACCTCGCGGTGGCCGGGCTCCGGACGGGTAGACGACGTGAACGCCGACGAGACCCGCGCCAGCACCCTCGACGACCACCCGATGACGGGGAGCCGCACCGTGAGGAAGCCACGCCGCAAGACCGTCCTTCTCGCCGTGATCGCCATGCTCGCGATCGCCGTCCCGGCCGCCGCGCAGAGCGGGGGGTTCCGCGACGTGGGCAGCGGGTACGTCCACGCCAAGGCCGTCGACCAGATGCGCAGTGCCGGTATCACCGTCGGCTGTGGGGACGGCAGCCGGTACTGCCCCAACGATCCGGTGACCCGTGGCGCGATGGCCTCGTTCCTGACGCGCGGTGGCGCGCAGGGCTACGGGGCCAACAACGCCACGACGTTGGCCGCCGGCTCGGGGAACGTCAACGGGGTCCCCGTCACCCTCGACGTGACCGGCGCCGGTGAGAGCGGCGGCCGCCAGCAGATCGTGCTCCAGGGATCGGTCACCGTCACCGCCAGCCAGGAGCTGGATGGGTGTGAGCCGTGCGAGGTCGAGGCGTACATCTACCGGGCGCGCGGCAGCGTGGTCGGTCCTCGCAGCTTCGCGTCGTTGGACACCAGCGGCGGTGGCGCGACGGTGAGCCTGCCGGTCGACTGGGCCACCCGGATCGACTCAGCCCGGACCGAGCAGTACCGCATCGCCGTGTTCGTCGACGGCACGACCGCGACGGCAGGGCTGCGGGCGGACGGCACGCTCAACGCCGTCACCGCCCCGTTCGGTCGCAGCTCGAGCGGGTGAGCGAGGCGCCATCCGACCCCGCGGCGGCCATCCGCGGGCTGCTGCACCGTGCCGACGACGCGGCGAAGGCCGCACCGAACCAGCGCGTCCCCGAGGGTGCGCGCGAGCGCATCACGCGCCTGCTCGACGCGGCGCGTTCGCAGCTGCCCGCGCTGGCTGACGACGAGCTGCGCCTCGATCTCGCCGCCCAGGTGGCGCGGCGGTTCGCCGCTCTCGACCGTGACGGGCTGGAGGCCGTGCTCGGCCCGTCGCCCGATGTACGACGGGCACCGACGGGTGCGGACGTCGACCCGGCCCGTGTGCCTCCGGGGCAGCATCTGACGGCGGGGTGGCCGGTGCTGCACGTGGGCGGAGCCCCCGCGGACGTCGATCCGGCCACCTGGCGGGTGGTGGTCACCGGTCGGGTGCGGACGCGGACCGTGCTGACCGTCGCCGAGCTGCGCGACCGACTGCCCGTCGTCACCACCCGCTCGGACCTCCACTGCGTCACCGGGTGGTCACGGCTCGACAACGACTGGGAGGGGGTGCGCCTCGTCGACCTGATCGGGCTCGCTGGTCCGCGGCCGGAGGCGACCCACCTGCTCGCGTCCGGGCACCCCGCCTACAGCGCGAACCTGGCCCTCGAGGCAGCCGGCGCGGCCGACGTGGTCGTCGCCTGGTCCCACGACGGGGTGCTGCTCGACCGTGCGCACGGCGGCCCGATCCGTCTGGTCGTCCCGGCGCGCTACGGCTGGAAGAGCGTCAAGTGGCTCACCGAGCTGCGGTTGCTCGACCGGGAGGTGCGCGGCTACTGGGAGGAACGCGGGTACCACGACGTCGCTGACCCGTGGACCGAGCAGCGCTTCCGCGGCTGATGGCTGCGGCTCAGGCCCGGTCGGCGAGGTAGCGGTCGAGCCCCGCGAGCCCGCGACCGATGGAGAGACGGGCGACCGGAGCCACGGGCACGGCGAAGCGGGCGGGCAGCCCGACCGGTTCCAGAGCCATCGTGTAGGACACGCGGGTCCGCCCGCCGCGGACCGGGACGAGCTCGGCGACCTCGACCCCTGCGCGGGTGCCGGGCAGGTTCGTCGACACGAACGTGAACCCGATGCGTTCCGCGGGTCCCAGACGATGAACTCCTCGGCCACGCGCAGCGGGCCGACCTTCACCTCACGGGTGGCGCCGATGCCGTGCGGTGCCGACGAGGTCCAGCGCGCCTCGTCGAGCCCGGGGAACCAGGCTGCCCAGGATGCGGCGTCGGCCAGTGCGGCGAAGACACGCTCGGGGTCGGCGCCGACCTCACGGGTCGCGGTGATCCGCAGGGGGGCGGTCGCGGTGAACGCGACCGTCTCTGGACGGCAGCTCGACACGGCAGGGCTCCGGGGTGGGGCGACCGGCGGCAGTCTGCCGGACGGCCCTGCTGTGGACGGAACCCGGTCGGTACGTCACCGTTCCGACGTCGCGTGCTCGGATCGCTCCTGCCGGCTCGCGTCCCGCCGCCGGTCCGCCCCCTCGTCGCCCCCGTCGATCCGGGAGTGCGGCCACAGCACGCCGAGTGCCCCGAACCCGACGAGCACGAGGCCGAGCGCTCCGAGCGGCAGATCGCTGTTCCGCTCCGGGGTGTAGAGGCCGCCGGTCAGCACGAGCGCGAGGCCCGTCACGGTGGCGACCACCCCGACCACCGTCCGGATTCGTCCCCCCTGCGGCGGCGGGTCCGGCGGGGACTCGAACCGGCGGAACACGGCCACGAGGCCGGCGAGCACGGCGCCGCACAGGATCAGCCACAGCGGGCGGAACACCCACCAGGTCGCATCGACCTGGTCGGTCGCGGGCCACAGGCCCGTGGGGTGGGTCAGCGCCGCGACGACGATCATCGCGGTCATGTGCCACAGGAAGACGGTGATGATGACGCTGCCGGCGGTGACGATCGGGGCCCACATGCGCGGACGCTGGAGCCACCGCCGGAGGGCCGGACGTGCGGCCAGGACGACCCCGAGCTGGCCCAGCGCGAGCGCCCAGATCACCAGGGTCGGCGGCTCGGTGTTGCTGCGCGTGCCGGTCTCGGTCGCCACCACGCTCAGCGGGTACCCGAACGTGCTCACCAGGAGGACGATGGCCGCCGCCGCGCCCCCCGCCATCGCGAGGGCCGAGATCCGGCGGCTCGGCAGCTGCTGGTCGGCCCACGCGTACCCGAGCTGGTGGATGCCACCCCAGACCAGCAGGTAGTTGGCGAAGCCGACGACCGGTACCTCGGCCCGGTGCGCCGCGTCGATGGCGCCGGTCGCCACCACGGCGGCCGCGACGACGATCAGGACCCCGAAGCGGCGGTGGAGGCGGGCGGTGATCGGCACGAGCCCGACGGCCAGCAGGTAGACGACGAGGAACCAGACCGGCATGAAGGCGGTCCGGGTCGCCATCGCGACCTCATCCTCGGGGAGGCCAGCACGCCCGAGCAGCAACGCGAGCGGGATCCAGAGCGCCAGCAACGGGACCACGGGGACCAGCAGCCGGCGGGCGCGGCGCCGGATCCACGCGGCCGCCGGCGTGCCCTGGCCCCGGGCTCGTTCCCACGAGCCGAGGTTGACCGCCCCGCCGACGAGGAAGAAGAGGGGCATGACCTGGAACAGGTAGGTCAGCCACTGCGTCGCCGGCACCACGTCGAGCAGGCGACCGGTGATCACCTCACCGTCCTGGACGAGCACCACCGCGACGAGCCAGTGGCCGAGCACGACCATGGTGATGGCGCCGAGCCGCACGACGTCCACCACGCGGTCGCGGTCCGGCGGGGTCCGCGCCGCGACGTCGGCGGCATCGACTCGGAACATGCTACGAGGGTGCGCAGCGCGACGATCCACCGAGGGGAGAGGCCGGGGCCGGACGACCGTGGGTGCGTCCAGCTCGACCGGGTGAGGTCGAGCCGCGCCGGGTGGGTGTGCCGGGTGGGTCGAGCGCACCCGACCTCACCCGGGGCGGTCAGGAGGGGGCGGCGCCCTGCTTGGCCCGCTTGGCCTGGCGGCCGCGGAGGGTGGCCTGCAGCTCGACCTTGCGCAGCCGGACGGCGTTCGGTGTCACCTCGACCGCCTCGTCCTCGCGGATGAACTCGAGCGCCTGGTCGAGGCTCATCGCGCGCGGCGGGGCCAGCCGGACCAGTTCGTCGCCGGTGGACGAGCGCACGTTGGAGAGCTTCTTCTCCTTGGCGGGGTTGATGTCCATGTCCTCGGCCCGGGCGTTCTCGCCGACGATCATGCCTTCGTAGACGTCGACGCCGGGGGCGACGAACAGCGCGCCACGCTCCTGGAGGTTCATCAGCGCGAACTGGGTGGTCGCGCCCTGCCGGTCGGCCACGAGCGAGCCGTTGGCCCGGGTCCGAAGCTCGCCGACCCAGGGTTCGAAGCCATCGAAGACGTGGTGGATGATCCCGGTGCCTCGGGTCTCGGTGAGGAACTCGGTGCGGAACCCGATGAGCCCACGGGCGGGGACGCGGTAGTCGAGCCGGACCCAGCCGGTGCCGTGGTTGACCATCTGCTCCATGCGGCCCTTGCGGAGGCCGAGCAGCTGGGTCACGACGCCGACGTAGTCCTCGGGCACGTCGATCGACATGCGCTCGAACGGCTCGTGCACGACCCCGTCGATCTCGCGGGTGACGACGCGCGGCTTGCCGACGGTCAGCTCGAAGCCCTCGCGGCGCAGGGTCTCGACCAGGACGGCGAGCTGGAGTTCGCCGCGGCCCTGGACCTCCCAGGTGTCGGGACGCTCGGTCGGCAGGACGCGGAGGGACACGTTGCCGATCAGCTCGGCCTGCAGCCGGGCCTCGATCTGGCGGGCGGTGAGCTTGTCGCCGTCGCGGCCGGCGAGCGGCGAGGTGTTGACCCCGATGGTCATGCCGAGCGACGGCTCGTCGACGGTGATGACCGGCAGCGGGCGCGGGTCGTCGGCGTCGGCCAGGGTCTCACCGATCGTGACCTCGGCGATGCCGGCGACGGCGATGAGGTCGCCCGGGCCGGCCGTGTCGGCGGGGACGCGGTCGAGGGCCTCGGTCAGGTAGAGCTCGCCGAGCTTGACCTTCTCGATGGTGCCGTCGGCCTTGCACCACGACACGGTCTGGCCACGGCGGACCGTCCCGTGCTGGATGCGGCAGAGGGCCAGGCGACCGAGGTAGGGCGAGGCATCCAGGTTGGTCACCAGCGCCTGGAAGGGGTGCTCGGGGTCGTGCCGCGGCGGGGGGACGTGGGTGAGCAGGGTCTCGAACAGCGGGCGCAGGTCGGTGCCGGGGACGTCCGGGTCGAGGCTGGCCTGGCCGTCCCGGGCGACGGTGTAGAGGACCGGCAGGTCGACCTGCTCGTCGTCGGCTCCGAGGTCGATCAACAGGTCGTAGACCTCGTCGACGACCTCCGCGATCCGGGCGTCGGGGCGGTCGATCTTGTTGACCACCACGAGCACCGGCATCCTCTGCTCGAGGGCCTTGCGGAGCACGAACCGGGTCTGGGGCAGCGGGCCCTCCGACGCGTCGACGAGCAGCAGCGCGGCGTCGACCATCGTCAGCGCACGCTCGACCTCGCCGCCGAAGTCGGCGTGGCCGGGGGTGTCGACGACGTTGACGGTCACCGAGGTCCGACCCGTCGCGGTCGTCTGCCCCTCGGGCAGCGGGACCTCGACGGCGGTGTTCTTGGCGAGGATGGTGATGCCGCGCTCGCGCTCGAGGTCGTTGGAGTCCATGACGCGTTCGTCGACGTCCTGGTTTGCGCGGAAGGCGCCGGACTGCCACAGCATCGCGTCGACCAGCGTGGTCTTGCCGTGGTCGACGTGGGCGATGATGGCGACGTTGCGCAGGTCGTCGCGCAGCGCCGTGCCGTGCGAGAGGTTCTTGGCAGCCACGGGTGGTTCCGATGCTCGGGAGGGTCCCGCGCGGCGGCGCGCGGAGCGCGGCGCCGGGGACGTGAGAACCCCGGTCGAGGCCGACCGGGGTGCGGACAGGCTACCGGCCGCACCCCGCGGCCACGCGGTGCGGCGTGCGCTGCCGGGTCACTCGATCAGCTTGTCGCCCGCCTCGAGTTCCTCGTCGGCCTCCTTGGCCCACTCCTCGAGGTCCTCGGGGATGGGCTTCCTCGGCCGTGACCCGACGATCAGCTCACCGTCCTGCCCGAGGCGGACGGTGTAGTTGACGAGGTGGTGGTCGTCGTCGCGGTCGGGGTGGTCGGTCCGGGCGTGGGCACCACGGGATTCACGCCGTTCCCGTGCGAGCAGCGTGGTCGCGCGAGCGGCCTCGATGCTGCCACGCAGGTCGAGGGCGATGGCCAGGTCGCCGTACCCCTGCGCGTCGGGTCGCACGTCGACGGTCTCGGCCTCCTGCGCCAACTCGTCGAGCCGTTCGAGCGCCGCGTTGAGCCCGTCCTCGTCACGTACGACCCCGACGTGGTTCCACATCGCATCCCGGAGCCCGCGCTGGACCTGGCGGACCACGGTCTCCCCGTCACGGATGGCGGCGTCCAGTTCCTCGGCCGCCGCGGTGATCACAGCACGGTTGCGCAGCTGCACATCGAGCGATCGGCTGCGCTCGGCCGCCGCCTCGCCCGCCCGCTTGCCGAACACGACGGTCTCGGCCAGCGAGTTGCCACCGAGGCGGTTGGCACCGTGCAGCCCAGCCGCGATCTCGCCGACCGCGTACAGACCCTCGACGCCGGTGGCTGCCGTCCGCGCATCGACGTGGACCCCGCCCATCGAGTAGTGGGCGGTCGGCGCGACCTCGATGGGCTCCTCGCCGATGTCGATCATCTGGATCTCGACGAACTGGCGGTGCATCCGGGGCAGCTTCTCGCGGATCGCATCCTTGCCGAGGTGGCTGATGTCGAGGAACACCCCGCCGTTCGGGCCGCCACGACCCTCGTGGATCTCGGTGTAGTTGGCCATGGCGACCCGGTCGCGGGTCGACAGCTCCATGCGCTCGGGGTCGTAGCGCTCCATGAACCGTTCACCCTCGCTGTTGAACAGCCGGCCGCCCTCGCCCCGTACGGCCTCGGTCACCAGTTGGCCGGCGTGCTCCTCGGGGTGGGTCATGCCCGTCGGGTGGTACTGCACCAGCTCGAGGTCCTGCAGCTCGCACCCGGCGTGCAGCGCCAGCGACATCCCGTCGCCGTTGTTCTCGTCGCGGCGCGACGAGGATCGCCGCCACAGGCGGGTGTGGCCGCCAGCCGCGAGGATCACCGAGTCAGCGAGCTCCACGGTCCGCTCACCGGTGTCGAGGTCGAAGGTGTAGGCGCCGAAGCAGACCCCGTCGTGGACCAGCAGCCGCGACACGTAGCGCTGCTCGCGGATGGGGATACCGCGCGCCGCGACCTGGTCGTGGAGCGTCTCGACGATCGCGCGGCCGGTCCAGTCGCCCGCGTACGCGGTGCGCCGGTAGCGGTGCGCTCCGAAGTACCGCGTGTCGATGTCGCCGTCCTCGGTGCGCGCGAACGGCATGCCCCACTCGGCGAGCTCGCGGACGCGGTCGGGTGCCTCGCGGGCGAGGATGCCGACCTTCTCGGCGTCGGCGACGAAGTAGCCCTCGTTCCAGGTGTCCATCACGTGCCAGCCCCAGTGGTCCTCCTCGTCACGTGTGGCGAGCGCGGCGTTGATGCCGCCCGAGGCCAGCACCGTGTGCGCGTCCTTGCGCAGCCGCTTGCCGACGATGGTGACCTCGCAGCCGGCGTCGTGGGCGGCGATGGCCGCCCGCAGCCCCGCCCCACCCGAACCGATGACGAGGACGTTGCTGATGTCGGTGCGGTGGTGGGGCTGCACGGGTGCTCCGGGCTCGGGTACGACGGTGCGACCGAGGATGGCGTGTCGGGTTCGGACCAGGCCCGTCCGACCGTCCTGCCGGGCGGCCCCGGAACGGCTTGACTCGCTGGCCCGAGCGACGACCGGAGCGACACGTGCGTGTGAACCTGATGATCGAGGGCCAGGAGTCGGTCACCTGGGACCAGTGGCTCGGCCTCGCGGAGGCCGTGGAGTCTGCCGGGCTCGAGGGGCTGTTCCGCTCCGATCACTACCAGTCGGTCCAGAGCCGGACCGAGCGGTCATCCCTCGACGCGTGGAGCACCCTGGCGGCCCTCGGTCAGGCGACCTCGACGATCCGCCTCGGCACGATGGTGTCGCCGGCCTCGTTCCGGCACCCGTCGGTGCTGTGCAAGGCCGTGGTGACCGCCGACCACGTCTCCGGCGGTCGGGTCGAGCTCGGCCTCGGCGCCGGGTGGCACGAGCTCGAGCACACCACCTACGGCTTCCCCTTCCACGACCTCGGTCAGCGGTACGAGGTGTTCGAGGAACAGCTCGAGATCGTGGTGCGTCAGATGACCGAGGAACGGTTCGATTTCCACGGCCGGCACTACACGCTCGACGGCTGCGAAGCGCGCCCGAAGCCGGTGCAGGAGCCGCGCGTGCCGATCATCCTCGGCGGGCGGGCCGGTCCCCGCGGATCGCGTCTGGCCGCGCGGTGGGCCGACGAGTACAACACCACGTTCCCGTCGCCGGATGCCGTCCGAGAGCGCAGGGCCAACGTCGATCGAGCCTGCGAGGAGGTCGGCCGCGAGCCGCTGGTGTTCTCGATGATGACCGGCTGCCTGCTCGGCGCGACCGAGGACGAGGTGCGTACGCGGGCCCGTCGCCTGATGGAGGTCTCGGGCCGTGACGGCGACGTCGATGGGTGGCTCGACGGGCTCCGGGACGAGTGGATCGTCGGGACCCCCGAGCAGGCAGCCGAGCGGCTGGAGGTCTACCGCGACGCCGGTCTGTCGCGCGTGTTCCTCCAGCACCAGCTCCACGACGACCTCGAGATGGTCGCCCTGGTCGGCGAGGTGGCGAAGCTCACCGCCAGCTGATCCGCTGGCGCTCGGGCGGACCAGGATGTCCTGAGGCTCAGGGCGACCCGTCCGCCGGATCATCCTCGGCGAGATCCTGGACCGTGACCCTCGTCGGCTGCTCGATGGGGTGGTAGTCGACCTCGATGACGCCGGCTCGGTGCAGACGTACGTCGAAGCACAGTCCTGCGTGTTCCGGATCCGCCGCGCCGGGGGTGGTCTCGACGACAGGCCAGTCGCCGGCGAGCTCGTCGTGGGCCGCGATCGCCAGGTCACGCGCCTCGCCCAGGGCGAGGCAGCCACCATCGGCGGCGGTCCGCAGCCGTTGCTCCACCGACCGGGCGACGTTGAGGGCGTCGGTACCCGGCCAGGACCGCGACGAGAGGGGGAGCACCCCGAGGTCGGTGGCGGCAGCGTGGTCGGCGTCAGCCAGCCGCAGGGTGACGTCCTCGCAGCCGACGCGGCCGCGGACGACCATCGGGAACCCTGGCCGGTCCGAGGTCGGCGCGCCGTGGATCCCGGTCACGTGATCGCGCTCGGCCATCCGCGTGACGGTCTCCGCCGCGGCGGACGCCTCGCACACCGTCACTCGAGCCGGCCATCGCCAACGACGGGAGCACGCGCGGATGAGGTCGTCGTCCGACACCGGCCCGTCGGCGAGCGCGATGATCCGGACGTCGAGTCCGGTCAGTTCCCCGTCGTGGCCGTCCCAGGTCACCGTCTCGATCACGCCGTCGGGCCCGGCACACCAGACGGCTTCGGTGGCGTGGGGATGGACGGGCGGGCTCGGTGCCGCGCAGGCTGCCAGCAGGACCGCGACCGCCACCGTGGCCGCCGACGACGTACGGACATGGGAACGCAGGCAGGCACGACGCGCGGCCACCCGGGGTGGGTGGTCGCGCGTCGTGCGGTGGTGGTCGGTGCCGGTCAGAAGGGCATGGAGGGGTCGGCGGGGTCCGGCGGGTCGCCGGGTGGGTCGGTGGTCCGCGGGGGCGTCCGGTCGGGTGCGCGTGGCGGTGGGCTGCGGCGGGTGTCGCTGGCGTGTCGGTCGGGTGGTCCGCGGCGGCCGCTCCGGTCGAGGTCGACGGGTGGGCCGCGGTGGTGGTCGTCGGGTGGTCGCCAGGTGGCCGGGAGGGTGCGGACGGTCAGGCCGGTGCGGGGGTGGTGCCAGGTGCGGGTGCCGTCGGCGGTGCCGGTGGCGGTCCACCCGTCCCGTTCCTTCCGGCGGTTGGCGGTGCGACAGAGGGGGGCGAGGTTGGCGATGTCGGTGGGTCCACCGGCGGTGGCGGGGACGGCGTGGTCGAGGTCACAGACCCGGGCGGCGGTGGGGCAGTTGCCGGGTTCGGTGCAGGTGTCGTGCACGCGAGGGCCGCGTCGGCCAGCCAGCCGGGGCCGCGGGTGCGGGTCCCGACGCCCACGACCTTGCCGTCCTCGAGCAGGACCAGGCGTAGGTCGGTGCCGTGCTCGTCGACCAGCCGCGGGCCGTGCGGCTGTCGACGTGCATCACCCCACCGGCCAACGTCGTGAGCAGCTGGGCGGAGAGGCGATGGTCGCCGAGGAGGGTGTCGAGCTCGGCCCGCATGATCAGGGTGGGTGGCCGCACCGCCCCAGCCTGACCAGCCGTGTCGTCGGTGGGGCCGCCGCGGCGGCACAGGTCGATCAGCCGGGCGGCGCGTGCCCGCCCTGCCGTCAGCCGGTTCGCGGCGACCTGATCGGGATCAGCTGCGTCGCCGAACCGCTGTCGGGTCGCGGTCCCGAGGGGGCCGGGGTCGGTGACGGTGTCGAGGGCGGCGAACCCGACCGGTCCGAAGTCGCCGTGGAACCGGCCACCGGACCCGTCCAGACGTGGTTGCAGGACCATCACGTCGTCCGGCACGACAGCCCCGTCGTCGTCACCGTCGTCGTCGGCCTCGAGGTCGGTCACCGTCCAGGACACCACGTTGGCCAGCGCGTCCGGGTCGGCGCCGGCAGCCCCGTCGATCGCGCGTGCGAGGGCGGCGTCGAGCCGGTCGTCCAGGTGCCGCGGGCTGCGTTCGACCTTCAAGGCCACGGCGCGGACCTGGGACCAGGACACCTCGCCATCAGCGAACGCCGTCCGCAACGTCGGGAGCCGTCGGCAGACCGCGGCAGCTGTGGTCAGCATGCGGCGGTCCGAGCGGGTGGAGCGGCCCACGATGGCCAACCACTGTTCCAGGCCCACGCCCGTGGCGGCCGGCGCGACCCCGGCGTCCTCGAGCACGATCAGCGCCTCGACCAGCCGGGCGGTGGTCCGTTCAGCATCCACCGCCAGCTGGAGCAGGCCCGCCAGCTCGGGCACCTCGGCCAGCACCGGCAGACCGAACGGCGGGTCGGTGTGGCCCTGACGGTCGTCAGGATCGGGGGCGGCAGCAGCGGTGGTTCCCATCACCACGCATCATGCCCGACGCCTGCGACACCACCGCTGGCTGTCCACAGCCCCCGGGCGAGGATCGGCGGATCACCGTTCGATCTCGGAGCCGCACGAGGCTGGGAGACGCGTGCGGCCGGGGTCAGCGGTCCAGACGGGCACCATCGTTCACCGGGCGGGACTGGACGGCTTCGCGCCCGATCGCCTCGATCTCCCGGCCACCGACGACGAGGACAGCGTCGGGGGTCGTGGCGACCATCGCCCGCTCGCGACCCGACAGGGGTGGGCGCGTGTGCACGAGCGCCGGCGCGCCGGCCTGCCAGATGCCGATCCTCGGGCTGTCCAGCCACCGACCGTCGTCGCCGATCGAGCTGACCACGAGGCGTTCGGGTGAGAGTTCGTGCACCTCGACGTCGCGCAGCCGCGTGGCCGTGCGGTCCCAGCGATCCGCGGCTTCGTCGTAGCGCCAGAGGGTCACGTAGGGGTCGGGAGGCGGCGGGCCGTCGATGGGGCCGTCGTCCACCGCGATGACCCCGCCGCGGCGCGCGGTGACGTAGCGGGCCTGGTCCGGTGCCGGCGTGATGGGGGTCCAGGTCCCGGTGTCGAGGTCGAACCAGGCGCCGGTGCGTTCCTGCACGTCGCCGACGGTCAGTCCGCCGACGATCAGGATGCGGTCGCCGTCGACCCGCACGTTCTCGCGGTGGGGCCACTCGTCGTGACCGAGCCAGCGCGCGGACAGCGGGCCGTCGGGCATCACCTCCCACGAGCCGGTCGAGAGGTCGTAGATCGCACCGTCGCCCGCCCAGCCACGGTCCTCCGAACCGGGCTCCCCGCCCTGGCCGGGTGAGCGCGCCACGGTGCCGCCCCACACCACGAGGCGGTCCTCGACCACGGCCACCGCGGCGCCGAACCGCTCGTCGAGGGGCGCCGAGGGGATGGTGGTCCAGCCGTCGTCCTCGGTCCAGGTGGCGCCGTCGACGCGACCGAAGCCCACCTCGTCGGTTCCGCCCCAGAGCACCAGCCGCTCGCCGTCCCAGACGACCAGGTCCGGGGTCCGCGGGGCGATGTCCGGCGCGCCCATCGGATGCCAGACACCCGTGCGCAGGTCGAACCGGCTGGACTCCAGGGTGAGCGCCTGGTCCTCGCTCGGGACGCCACCCGCTCCGGCCACGGCCCGCAGCTCCCTGCCGCCGACCACGACGAGTTGGTCGCCAGCGAGTTCGACGTGCGCGCCCGTGCGCGCCGGGAGGGGGCCGGTGGGGACCCCCTGCCAGGTGTCGGTCCCGGTGTCGTAGATCGCGCCGTCGGTGAGGGTGAGGCTCGACCACGTCGTCCCGTCGACCTCGACCTGCTCGTCGGACTCGCCCCCGTAGAAGACCACGCGGTCGCCGTCGGTCGCGATGGTCGCCCGCTCGCGCGGTCCCATCAGTGCCTCGGGTAGCGGTCGCCACGCCTCCTGCGGGATCTCGGAGGGTCCAGGGTCCTGGCCGATGACCGGTAGGCGGCCCTCGGTCGCCGGGCCGAGCACCGTGACCGATCCGACCGCCAGCGCTGCCAGCACGGCGGCCGCTGCACCGACGCGCTTCGCGCGCCGGCGGCGTGCGCCCCGACGGACGAGCAGGTCGACGTCGAGGCTCGGCACCTCCTCGGGCGTGGTGTCGAGCAGCAGCGTGCGCAGGTCAGCTGACACGGTCGTCCTCCCGGTCGAGGTCGATCAGGCCGGCCTCGTCGCGCAGGGCCGCGGTCGCGCGGGACAGCAGGGACTTGGCGGTGCCGACGGGGCAGTCCATGGCGTCGGCGACGTCGGCGACGGACAGGTCGGCGTAGTAGCGCAGCACCAGCGCCTGCTTCTGGCGCGGGGGGAGGGCCGCGACAGCGCTGCGGACCGCCACGGTCGCCGCGGTGTCGACGTCCTGGGCGCGGTCGGGATCGGCACCGTGGCGGACGGTCGCGCGGCGTTCGGCGGACAGCCGCCGCCACCGGCTGCTGGCGAGGTTGAGCGCGACGCGGCTGGCCCACCCACTCGGGTTGGTCATTGCGCGGACCTTCGGCCACTGCTCGCAGACGCGGACCAGCGTCTCCTGGGCGAGCTCCTCGGCGACCGCCCGGTCACCGACGTACAGCGCGAGGAGGCCGACGAGGCGGCGGTGCTCGCGGCGGCAGAACGCCGCGACATCGCCGGGGTCGTGCCCCGACGTGCCTCGCCCCGCAGCAGCCATCACCGTGACCCCGAGCCCGGGCCGGCGGCCCGTCGGCAGGGGTATCGCCCGAACGGCCCCCGAGGTTGCCGGTGCCTGCACCGTGAGCGGCCACCGCCCGGGGGAGCGCGGTCGCGACCGCGGAGCTACCGGGTGCGGATCGTCGGGCCATCCCGACGATCCGCACCCGGTACGGCGTGCGACCCCGCGGCGGACCGGAGCCCCCACCCGGCCCCAGCAGGGATACGGCGTCGACGCGTGGAACCTCACGGGTGACCCACGACGTCGGAGCTCCCTCGATGAACAAGCGCGTCCCGGCCCTGGTGGCCGGCCTCCTCGCCGCGGCGCTCGCGGCCGCCGGGACCGCCGGTGTCGCCGCGGCCGACGAGCCCGACGAGGGCAGGATCCTGCTCGAGGAGCTCCCCAAGATCGCCGAGCGCAGCGTCCTGTACTCGCTGCCCCCGGATCCCGACGCCGCGCTCGAGGCGCTGGCGACCCTCCCGCAGAGCGCGGACGACGTCATCGGGATGCACCTCGGCCGCCTCCACCCCACGCCGCACGAGTTCACGCCGGGGGTCGCGCCGCTGGTGAGCCTCCTCGGCGCGCGTGCCGGCCTGCTGACCGACCCCCAGCACCTGGAGAAGAAGGCCCGCGACACCGCCAACGGCGAGGTCGCGATCCTGCTGCTGCCGATCGACGCGACGACGGCCATCGTGATCATGCCGACCGAGGTCGTGCGATCCGACCCGAAGGCGACGCCGCTGCCCGAGCAGCGTGTGGACCTCAGCGGTGTCACCTACGAGATCAACGGTGAGACGCGCACCATCGAGCAGTACATGGCCGACGGTGCGACGAACGCCATCGGTTTCGTGCACGACGGCGAGTTCATCTTCGATGCCTACCAGAACGGGTTCCGGCCGCAGACGCGGCACCAGTTCTGGTCCGCGACGAAGTCGGTGACCACCGCCCTCGTCGGCATCGCGATGGAGGACGGGCTGGTCGAATCGGTCCACGACCCCATCGAGACCTACCTCCCCGAGACGGTGGGGACCGCCTGGGAGGGCACGACGCTCCGCGACATCCTCACGATGCAGTCGGGCATCTACTGGGTCGACGTCCCCGTGCACCAGCCCGAGCAACTCGTGCTGATGGGGGCCGACTTCCACACGGGCGGCCTGTACGGGATGACCCGCGACGAGTACCTCCTGAGGCTGACGCGGGTGTCCGAGCCCGGCGTGCACCACCGCTACAACAGCGCCGACACGCAGATGCTCGCCTGGCTCCTCGAACGGGTCTACGAGGACTCGTACGCGACCATCCTGTCGGAGAAGCTCTGGCAGCCGGCCGGGATGGAGAGCGACGCGCTCATCATGGTGGACCGTGTCGGCAACGCGTTCGCGTCGATGGGGCTGTTCGCGACCGTGAAGGACGCCGCCCGCTTCGGTGAGCTGTTCCGCAACGGTGGTCGCAACATCCACGGCGAGCAGATCGTCCCCGAACGTTGGGTCGAGGCGTCGACCGACTACTCGGAGGAGACCGGGGGACCTCGGGGCTACCAGTGGATGCGGTGGTCGGAGGGCTACACCGCGCAGGGCTTCGGCACCCAGCGCATCCAGGTCGCCCCGGCCCTCGACATGGTCGGTGTCCGCTTCGGCAACGACCCCGTCGACTCGATCGCGCCGAAGGAGTTCGAGGCGCTCTACCTGGCGGTCGCCGATGAGCTCGGTGCCGGGACCGACCCCACCGACCCCGGCGATCCGGGCGATCCGGGCGATCCGGGCGACCCCGGCGATCGCGGCGATCCCGGCGATCCCGACGAGGGCGCGGGGCCCGGCGAGGACAAGGGCAACGGCAAGGGCGGCGGCACCGGCGGGGGGCGTGACCACGCTCCCGGTCTGCAGAGCCGGCCGGCAGGGTCGGTCACCGACGCGGCACCGTTCCCGGGCGGGATACCGCTCCTGGTCGGCCTCGGTCTGACGCTGGCTGCCTCGGCGGTGCTCAGTCGGCGTCCGACTGCCCGGCGCTGACCTCGGGGAGGGTCGCGGCGACCACGATGCCGAGGGCGCCGAGGCCCGCGAGCAGCAGCAGCGCGACCTCCTCGCCGAAGGTGGCGGCCCCGGCCGTCACCGCGCCGGCGAGCAGGAGGATGAGTCCCATCGCGGTGTTGGACACCGCGATGTAGTCGGTCCGAGTGTTGCCCTCGCCGAGGTCGACCACGTAGGTCTTGCGCCCGATCCTCGACCCGGTGTGCGCGATCGCCAGCAGCAGGTAGGTCGCCGGGTACAGCAGCGTCAGCGTCGCCAGCGCGTCGACCCGGGTCGCCGCCACGAAGGTCACCACGATCAGCGACGACAGGCCGGCGGCCCACTGCATCGTGGTCCGGCTCGAGCGGTCGGAGGCGCGTCCCCAGAAGCGCCCAGCCACCAGCGAGGCCACACCGCTCGAGATCACGAACGCGGCCAGACCCTGGAGCCCGGCGCCGCCCTGCTGCGTGGCGAGCGCCACCACGAACGGGGGGCTGAGCGCCGACACCAGCAGCAGCGACCGGGTCAGCACGAACCGCCGGAACGGTGCGTCGTCACGGAGGAGACCGAGGGCGCCGCGGAGCGCGGACACGCCGTCACGGTCGCGGTCGTGCTCGCCGGGCGCTTCGCGGAGGCCGGCGTAGACCACGGCAGCCAGGACCCACGCGGTGGCGCCACCCACCAACAGCCACGCGAACGTCGCCGGCGGGGTGTCCTCACCGCCGATGAGGCGCATCCCGAGGCCGACCGTGATGGCCGCTACACCGGCGCCGACCGCCGCCAAGCCGTTGATCTGGCCGCGGACCCCCTTCGGCAACGTACGGCCGAGGACGTCCTTGGACGCGAACGACGAGGCCGACCGTGCGAGCGCGAGGAGGGTCAGGGTCCCGAGGATGCCGATGCCGGCCGCCACACCCGTGAGGGTCGCGGTGACGACCGCCATGCCCGCGACGGCGACGGCCTGCAGGATCGCTCCCGTCACCCACACCCACTTGCGGATCGCGAGCCGCCGCACGAACGGGGCGAGGACGACCTGGGGGACCATCGAGCCCGCGTCCCGGATCGGTACCAGCAGACCGACGAAGGCGGCGGGTGCACCGGTGGCGGCCAGGAGCCAGGTCAGCACCGTCTTCGGATCGACCACCAGGTCGCCGACGTTCTGCAGCGTGTGCGCTCCGACCTGGCGGAGGCTGTTGCCCGCCACGGCGTCCGCGACCGCGGGCGGCAGCTCGCCGCGGTCCGCGCGGTCGTCGTCGATGAGCGCGCCGGCCAGCCGTTCGCTCAGGGGCGCGGCCACGACGTCAGCCGTCGGCGAGGCGGGGTGGGAACCCGCCGGTGGCCACCGGTCCCCAGCGCTCGACGTGGATCCGGATCAGGCACTTGCCCTGGTCGACCATGGCCTGGCGGTACTCGTCCCAGTCGTCGTGCTCGCCGGCGATGACCCGGAAGTACTCCACGAGGGGCTCGACGGCCTCCGGGAGGTCGAGCACCTCACCGCTGCCGTCGATCTGGACCCACGGGCCGTCCCAATCGTCCGACAGGACCAGCAGCGAGGCACGCGGGTCGCGACGCAGGTTGTGCACCTTCGCCCGCTCGGGGTAGGTCGCGATGACCACCCGGCCCTCGCCGTCGACGCCCGCGGCCACCGGTGACAGCTGCGGGGTCCCGTCACGTCGACGGGTGACGAGCACGACGTGGTGGCGGTCCCGGACGAAACCGAGCAGCTCGTCACGGTCGACACGGTCGGTGGTGGCGATGCTCCTGGCCACGGCGCGGCTCCCGGTCGGCGTCGGTCCGAGGGTAGGACCCGGACCGGGTGATCCGGTGCCGGAGGGGTCGCCGGACGGCCGACTCCCCGTCCGGCCGGCGGCCGCTCCGCCCGACCCGGGTCAGACCCCGAGGCGCCGACGGACCGCGGCTGCCTGGCGACGGGCGACGGGCACCACGGACCGGTCGTGGTCGGCCATGACGAGCTGGAGCGTGCCGCCGACCTGGGGCACGACCTCGCGGACGTGGCGGACGTTGACCAGGTAGGAACGGTGGGTGCGCACGAAGCTGTCGGAGAACCGTTCCTCGAGGTCGGCGAGGGTGTAGCTGGTCAGGAGCCGGTCGCCCTGCAGCGGGGTCGGTGCCCCGCCCGGGGCCACGAGCTTGAGCTCGGCGTACCCGCGCGACGCCTCGGCGAAGGCGACGCGGACCTCGTCGACCAGGACGATCCGGTCGCCGCGGTGCACCGGCAACCGCACGCCCACACGTGGTGCTGCCACGGCAGCACCGGCGGCGCCGCTCGCCTCGGAGGCCCCAACACCCGCGGCACCGTCGGGGTCGACCGGAGCGTCACGTCCAGGCGTGTCGGCCGGGCCGGGGTCGTCGCGTCGTGCCAGGGCACGGTCGAGCGCGCGCCGCAGCCGCTCCTGGTCGAAGGGCTTGACCAGGTAGTCGGCCGCCGCGAGGTCGAACGCCTCGACCGCGTGGTCGGCGAACGCCGTGGTGAAGACGATCGCCGGTCGGCGCGCGCCACCACGCGCGAGGAGGGACCGGGCGAGCGCCAGCCCACCGACCCCGGGCATGCGGATGTCGAGCATCACGACGTCGTAGTCGACGGCGCCGACGAGCACCTGCGCCTCCTCTGCGGTGGTGGCCTCGCCGACGACCTCGACGTCGTCGAAGAGGTCCAGGAGGTGGCGGAGCTCGTCGCGGGCCGGCGCCTCGTCGTCGACGATCAGGCAGCGTGCGCGCACCTGGGGTCTCCCTCGGTCGGTCGGCAGCTCGGGCATCGGACGGGTCGATCCGGCGGTGGTCGCCTCGGGCTCGGGGCGCGGATCGGTCGCCTCGGGCTCGGGGCGCGGATCGGTCGCCTCGGGCTCGGGGCGCGGATTGATCGGTGTGCTCACATCGGTAGCCGTAGGCGCACGGTGGTGCCGTCTCCCGGGGCCGAGCGCACGGTCATCTCGTGACGTTCGCCGTAGAGCAGGTCGAGGCGCTCAGCGATGTTGGACAACCCGATGCCGTGCGCGTCGGCGCGGGGCGCCCCGCGCACCACGCTGTCCAGCAGCGCCGCGTCCATCCCGACCCCGTCGTCGCGGACGGTGACGTCGACCAGGCGCGCGAGCGGGTCCACGCGCGCCCGTAGCGTCACCCGCCCACGGCCGACCTTCGCCGCGACCCCGTGCTTGACGGCGTTCTCCACCAGCGGCTGGATCACCAGGACCGGCACCTCGACGCCGAGGACCTGCGGGTCCACGTCCAGCTCGATCTGGAGCCGGTCCCCGAACCGGGCTTGTTCGAGGGTGAGGTAGGTGCGGACGAAGGCGTACTCGTGCGCGAACTCCGCCACCTGGCCGTGCTGACGGACCGCGTACCGGAAGAAGTCGGCCAGGCGGACCAGCAGCTGGCGGGCTTCCTCGGGGTCGGTGCGGACCCGGCTGGCGATGGTGTTGAGCGTGTTGAACAGGAAGTGGGGGTTGATCTGGGCCCGCAGCGCTTCGAGCCGGGCGTCGGAGGACCGGCGGGCTTCGGCCTGGAGGTCGGCGAGGTCCAGGGTCAACGACAGGATGCCGGCGACGGACGCGACGAGGTCCGGGTCCGGCGGCGCGTCGACCGTGCGGTAGACGGTGACCGTCCCCACCGTGGCGTCGCGGACCTGCAGCGGGGCGATGGTCGCGCTGCGCAGGGGGCAGCCCGGTTCGGGGCACCCGAGGCCGTCCGAGACCGTGACCGTGCCCCCGGTGGCGAAGACCTCCTCGCGGGCCGAGGTCCACAGCGGGGTGCCCTCGGCATGGTGGTCGCCCCCGGGTCCGGCGAACGCCAGCATCTCGTGCCGGTCGGTGATCGCCACGGCGTCTCCACCGAGGAGCGGCCGCAGCAGCTCGACCGTCCGTCGGGCAGCGTCCCGGGTCAGCCCGTCGCGGATCGCCTCGGCGGCGGCCGGCGCATCGACGGCGTGCCGGCGGCGTCGTCCCCGCGGGCCCCGCAGCGTGGAGGCGTACCCGACGATCAGGGCGTCGGTCAGCAGCACCCCCGCCGTGATCGTCAGCCCGGTCGTGAGCGGCGGGTCGGCCAGCTGCTGGCTGACGAGCCCGACCACGATCCACAGCGCGGTGATCACCACGACCAGCACGCCGACACCGCGGGTCACCGGCGACCCCCTCGGACGGTGAGGGCGGTCATCCGCTCGACCTGTCGGTCGGCTGCCGTGCCGTGCATCCGCACCCAGGCGCGGGTCGGGTCCGTCGGGGTCGGGTCCCTCCTGGACACCACGGCGAGGGTCAGCGCGGACAGGGGGGCGGCCACCAGCGTCGGGGCCAGCAGGATCGCGCCGAGCCCGTCGGCCGGATCGGCGCCGGTGGCCAGGCCCACCACCAGGGCCATCACGGCGATGCCGCCGCCGACGGTGATCCCGGCGATCGCCCCGCGTGCGGTCGTCCGGCGCCACCAGATGCTGGCCAGGAGCGTCGGTGTGATCGCGCTGCCCGCCAGGGCGAAGGCCCAGGTCACCATCGTGGCGATGACCGACGGGAAGGTGCCGAGCAACCTGGCCGGTTCGACCACCAGGGCGACGAGCGCAGCCAGGACGGACACGGCCACGATGGCGACGCGGCCGGCGGCGACGGCCTCGCCCGGCCCCGCCTCCGGGCGCAGGACCCGGGCCACCACGTCGTGGCCCCAGGAGGCTGCGGCCGCGAGCAGCAGCCCACCCATCGTCGACACCATCGCCGCGAAGGCCGCCGTCGCGACCACGCCGATCCCCGTCCCACCGGCGACGAGGCGTCCCAGCACGAGGAGGGCGTGCTCGGGCACGCGCAGGACCCCGTCGACGGTCAACGGTGCCAGCCAGGGCTCGTCGGCGGCCTGGGCGATCAGGACCCGGGCGGCCGTGCCGAGGGCGACCGCGAGCGCGTAGAACAACCCCGCCAGGCCGAGCACCCACACGGTGGTGGTCCGTGCCGCACGACCCGTGGGCGAGGTGAAGTAGCGGTTCATCACGTGGGGCAGGCCGGCCGTGCCGAGGATCAACGTCACCAGCAGGGCGGCCTGTCCGGTGGCGCCGTACCGCGCGCCGGGCCGCGCGAAGCTGGCGTCACCGCCGTGCATGCGGTCGGGGACGTTGACCACGTGGTCGCCGACGACGGCGGTCAGGGGTCCGGCGCTGGCCTGCTCGACGGCGACGTCGTAGCGGAAGCCGCCTGCGGTGATGATGGCCGCCAGCCACACCAGCACCGCGAGCAGGAAGCCGAACTGCAGCGCCTGGTTCCAGGTGGTGCCGCGCATGCCGCCGACGATGACCACGAGGCTGACGGCGACCGCGGACACCACGACGCCGGTGGCGTAGGGGCTGAGACCGAGGAGGCCGGTGCCGACCAGCAGGTCCCAGGTGAGCCCGCTGCCGACCGACTGCGGCACGAGGTAGGACAGGATCACCAGTTCGACGGCCACCACCGCCACCAACCGGACCCGATCGGTCAGCGGGTCGCGCCCCCAGCCCTGGGTCCCACCGGGGCCCGACGGCGGGCCGGCGAACCGCGCCGCGAGGAAGTCGGGCAACGACACCGCACCGAGCCGTCGCAGCGGTGCGGCGACGAACAGCAGCACCGGGACGAACCCGGCGGCGAAGCCGGTCGCGTACCACACCCCGTCGAGGCCGGACGCGTAGACGGCCGCCGCGACGCCGAGGAACGACGCCGCCGACAGGTAGTCCCCACAGATCGCGCAGGCGTTGGTCGCCGTCCCCGTCCGGCGACCGGCGAGGAAGAAGTCGACGGTCGTCGCGCGTGTCCGCGACCACGCGAGTGCCGACACCACGGCGATGGACAGCCCGAAGAGGGTCAACGTGGCCAGGTCGATGGTGGTCACATCGGCTCGTCGGGGTCGGTGCCGCCGAGCATGCGGTCCTCGATCGCGGTCGCGAGGGTCGCCGCCGCGGTGCCGAGCGCGAGGAAGAACACGTAGAGACCGACGGCCGCGACGAGGAAGTTGGGCGACAGACCGCCCGCCAGCCTCGCATCGCTCCACCACGGCAGCACGAGGGTCAGGACGGGCACCGAGCCGGTGACGAGGAGGAACACCAACCCGTACCCGATGGCGGTGCGACGCTGGGTGGCGACGGCCGCGTCGACCTCGGCGGGCGCGTCGGAAGCCGCGGGGCCGCTCGAGGCAGCCCTCGCCTGGTCGCCACCTGCCGGTCCGTCTCCCACGACCGGTGACGGTAGCCCGCCCAGCGGCGGGTCACCGGTCACCGGTCGCCGGCACCACGCAGCAGTTGGAGCGCGGCGCTCGCGGCCACAGCGCCGCCCGCCACGGTGAGCAGGAGGCCGAACGAGGGGGCGCAGACACGGAAGTCGCACCCGATGGCGACCAGGCGGGCCACCTGCCAGCCGCCGAGGACGAGCGGCGTCACGGCGGCCACCACGGCGTGTGCGACGACGACGGATCGGCGTCGGAAGAACACCGCGCCGGCCAGGCCGATGCCACCTGCGGCGAGGGTGTAGATGCCCGCACCGGCGACGCCGAGGACGTTGCCGGCGACGGTGTCGATCCACGGGGTCACGGCGCCGAGCAGGAGCAGGAGCGAGGCGACCAGCAGCCGGCGCTGGGGGCGTCCGTGGTAGGGCCATCGCGGAGGCGGTGGCGCAGCAGGCGGCCCGTGGCGGGTGGCGGTCGAGGTGGTCACGAGCACGACCCTACGGCGCGTCGTGCGACCCACCAGGTGGCGGCCGACCAACGGGCCACGGTGCCGCCTGACCGGTCGTGGACGGCCGACGAACGGTCGGAAGGCCCCGGTCAGCTGCCCCGCGGGCGCCGTCCGGCCGCTGAACGGTGGCGACGTGCCGCTCGTGGGGTGCCCGTTGCCCGCCGTCCGCGGCCTGACGAGCGTGTGCCACGTCGCGGGAGGAGAGCCCGCGCAGCACCGAACCGAACGACCACCCCGGGAGAGAGGGCAGCACCGTGGACGATGGGCAACGCAAGGCCTACTGGCGCAGGAACGTGCGACTGATCGGAGCGCTGCTCGCGGTCTGGTTCGCGGTCTCCTTCGGCGCCGGGATCCTGTTCGTGCAACCGCTCAACGACCTCGGGACGATCTTCAACGTGCCGATCGGGTTCTGGTTCGCCCAGCAGGGATCGATCATCACCTTCGTGGTGCTGATCGGCATCTACGTCCTGCGGATGGACAGGCTCGACGACGAGTTCGGGGTCGCCGAACGTGACGAGCACGGGCGGAGGCACTGACCATGGGAATCCTCGGCTGGACCATCTTCTGGGTCATCGGGACCTTCGGGCTCTACTTCACCATCGCCTGGCGCAGCCGGGTCAGCACCACGGAGGGCTTCTACGTCGCGGGCAAGGGCATCCCGGCGCCCGCGAACGGTGCTGCCATCGCGGCGGACTGGATGTCGGCCGCCTCGTTCATCTCGATGGCCGGGATCGTGGCCTTCGGCGGCTACGACGCGTCGTTCTACCTGATGGGGTGGACCGGCGGGTACGTGCTCCTCGCCGTCCTGTTGGCGCCCTACCTGCGCAAGTTCGGGAAGTTCACCGTCCCCGACTTCTTCGGTGATCGGTACTCGTCGACGGCGCGGCTCGTCGCGGCGCTGGCGGCCATCTTCGTCTCGTTCACGTACGTCGTCGGTCAGATGCAGGGCGTCGGCATCGTCTTCGGACGGTTCCTCAACGTCAACGTCTCGGTCGGCGTGATGATCGGGATGGGTGTGGTGCTGTTCTACGCCGTCCTCGGCGGCATGAAGGGCATCACCTGGGTCCAGGTGGCGCAGTACACCGTGCTGATCATCGCCTACCTGATCCCCGCCTTCGCGATCGCATCGCAGATCGGCAACAACCCCATCCCGCACCTGTCGTTCGGTGCGATCCTGCAGGAGCTCGACGGGTTGCAGGAGGCGCTCGGGTTCGCCGCCTACTCGGCGCCGTTCGTGAACCGAAGCCAGCTCGACGTCATGCTGGCGACCGCCTCCTTGATGATCGGAACGGCCGGCCTGCCCCACGTCATCGTCCGCTTCTACACCGCCAAGAGCGTCCGTGCCGCCAGGTACTCGGCGTTCTGGGCCCTGTTCTTCATCGCGCTGCTGTACACCACGGCGCCCGCCATCGGCGTCTTCGCCAAGACCAACCTCATCAACGACGTGTCGCAGTCACCGGTCGAGCAGCAGGAGGAGTGGGTCCGCAACTGGCAGGACATCGGGCTGATCACCATCGACGACAAGAACGGTGACGGCATCGTCGACTACACGCCCGATCCGGAGACCAACGAACTGACGGTCAGCAACGACATCATCGTGCTCGCCAACCCCGAGATCGCGGGTCTGCCCGCGTGGGTCGTGGGGTTGGTCGCAGCTGGCGGCCTCGCTGCCGCGCTCTCGACGGCAGCGGGGCTGCTCATCGTCATCTCCTCGTCGGTCGCCCACGACGTGTACTTCAAGCGGTTCCGGCCGCAGGCGACCGAGAAGCAGCAGCTGAAGGTCGGCCGCTGGGCGATGGCCGGCGCCATCCTCATCGCCGGCTACTTCGGCATCTCACCCCCGGGCTTCGTGGCCCAGGTGGTGGCGTGGGCCTTCGGGCTGGCGGCGTCGAGCTTCTTCCCGGCCATCGTGCTCGGCATCTTCTGGAAGCGGTTCAACGCGCGAGGTGCGGTCGCCGGACTGACGGTGGGCATCAGCTTCACCGCGTTCTACATCATCGCGACCCAGTACGCGGGCATGGGCACCTGGTTCGGCATCAGCGCCGAGGGCATCGGGTTCATCGGCGCCCTGCTGAACCTCGCGGTGGCCATCCCGGTGGCACTGTCGTCGCCGCCACCGTCACCGCAGATGCAGGAGCTGATCGAGTCGATCCGGTACCCGGGGCCCCCCGCGAGGGAGCCCGTACCCGAGGAGGTGTGACGCCCGAGGAGGTGTGACATCTGCGGCCGAGCGGCTCGCGGACGGTAGCTTGCACCGTCCGCGTGACCGCTCGGCCGCCGTGGTGCTGGCCGACGGGGGAGTGGCTGCCCACGAGCGCGTCGCTCGTCCACCCCTGAGGAGCCCGAAGGTGCGGAGGTTGCCGAGCTGGTCGCTCGTGCTGCTCGTCGGCCTCCTGCTCGTCGGGCTGTACCTGCCGCTGCCGGAGCGGTGGCTCGGTGACCTCGATGGTCAGGGCGTCATCTACCTGATCATCGCCGTGGGCAGCGCGGTCGTGGTCGCCTTGGCCGCGAGACGTCGGACCGTCGGCCGCGGGGCGTGGTGGCTGATCGCGGCCGGGCTCGCCGCGTCCGCCCTGGGTGACGTCCTGTGGACCGCGCACGAGGTGGTCGTCGGGACCGATCCACCGTTCCCGTGGATCGCCGACGGGCCCTACGTCCTCGGCTGGCTCGCCATCGTGGTGGGCGTCGGTGCGTTGGTCCGCGACCCGGACCGCGGTCGTCGTCTCGCGGTGACCCTGGATGCCGGTGTCATCACCCTGGCCGGCGCGGTGCTCCTGTGGCTGCTCGTGGTCGCCGACCTCGTTCGCGACGGGGAGGCCTCGGGGCTCGAGCTGGTGGTGTCCCTGGCCTACCCGGTCCTCGACCTGGCGCTGCTCGGCATCCTCGTGGCCCTGCTGCTCGACCGACGGCGAGCGACCCCCACGTCGCACCTGATCGCCCTCGCGGCCGGTGTTCAGCTGGTCGCGGACGTCGTGTACGCGCGGGGCGTGCCCCTGGAGATCTACGCGACCGGCGACCCGGCCGACCTCGGGTGGCTGCTCGCCTACGTGCTGCTCGCCGCGGCCGCACTGCACCCCTCGGCCGACCGGATCGGTGCGATCGGCGCGGCCCCCGAAGCCCTGTCGCACCGGCGGGTGCTGCTGCTGTGGGTCACCGTGGTCTCCACCACCGCCCTGGCGGTCGCCGCTGGCTACCCGACCGTCGACGCGTCACCGCAGCTGACCTACACCCACGTGGCCGTGGGTGCGGGGGCGACGCTGCTCATGGCCAGCTTGGTGCTGTGGCGGCTGGCGTTGGCGGCGACCTCCCTCAGCGAGGCGTTGGCGGAGCGTGGCAGCCTCCAACGGCAGCTGGAGCACGAGGCGAGCCACGATGCGCTGACCGGGCTCGCCAACCGGCGCCGTTTCACGGAGGTCAGTCAGCGCGAGGCGTCCCGACGCGACGCCGCGGTCGTGTTCGTCGACCTCGACCGCTTCAAGGAGATCAACGATCGTCTCGGGCACACGGCCGGGGACGAGGTCCTGCAGGTGGTCAGCTCACGGCTCACCGGGGCGCTCCGGCCCGGCGACCTCGCCGCCCGCCTCGGTGGTGACGAGTTCGCGGCGCTCGTGCACGACGTGGGGCCGGAGGAGCTGGAGGAGGTCGCAGCTCGGTTGCTGCACCTGATCCGCGGCCCGATCGTGCTCACCAACGGCACGGAGGTTCACGTCGACGCGTCGGTCGGGACCGCCCGGGCGAACGGAGACGAGGACTGCCGGGACCTGCTGCACGACGCCGACGTCGCGATGTACGAGGCGAAGCGTGCCGGCCGCTCGCGGGTGATGGCGTACTCGCCGGACGTCCACGCCCAGGTCACCGAACGTCTCGTGCTGCAGGCCGAGCTGCGTCACGCGCTCGAACGTGGCCAGTTCGCGGTGGTGTACCAACCCATCGTGTCGGTCGACGACCGAAGGCCGGTGGGGGTCGAGGCGCTGCTGCGTTGGTACCACCCGACGCACGGCACCGTGCCGCCGGACGTCTTCATCCCCTTGGCCGAGGCGTCGGGCGACATCATCGAGCTCGGTCGGTGGGTGCTGACCGAGGCGTGCCGCACGATCGCGCGTGCTGCCCGCGAGGTGGGCGACCTCCAGCTGAACGTCAACGTCTCCGCCCACCAGCTCCACCACAGCGCGTTCGCGACCGACGTCGAGGCGGCGCTGATGGAGACCGGCTTCGACCCCCGGTCCCTGACGCTCGAGATCACCGAGTCGGTGCTGCTCGAGGACTCGCCGCTGGTGCGTTCCTCCGTGGAGCGGTTGTGTGCCCGCGGGGTCCGCTTCGCCGTCGACGACTTCGGGACGGGGTTCTCGGCGCTGCGTTACCTGCGCGACGTGCCGCTCGACGAGCTCAAGATCGATCGGACCTTCGTCTGGGGCATCGACGAGGGCCCCGAGGATGCGGCCCTCGCCTTCGCCATCCTGCACCTGGCCGACAGCTTCGCGCTGGCGACCGTGGGGGAGGGGGTCGAGACCGAGACCCAGCTCGCTGCGCTCGCCAGCCGGGGCTGCGTGCTCGTGCAGGGCTACCTGATCTCGCGCCCGCTGCCGGCCGAGACCCTCGTGGCCTGGGTGGCCGTGCACCGGGCCGATCGCGCGGCGGAGGCGGCCGCGGGGGCCCCGCCGCCCGCGTTGCGCTGACCGGCCGGCGGCCACCATCCGGCCGATCCCGGGCGGTAGGTTCCGCGGCCGGTCGCACGATGGAGCCCCTGACGAGCACGATCGAGCCCCCGACGACCGACGACGACGCCGCGGCGCGTCGCCGTCGGGCCGTCCTCGCCCGCTCGGCGTCCGCCGAGCGGTTCGCAGCGGGACCGCGGCCGACGACCCGAGGTCGCTCGCACCTCGTGGCCGCCCTGCTGACGCTGCCGGGCGCGGCGCTCTGGACGGCGCTCACCCCGGCGGGTGCCCCGCGGTGGGCGGTGGCCGCCTTCGCCTGGGGGGTGGCGCTGATGTTCACCGCCAGCGCGCTGCTGCACCTGCGTCGCTGGCCGACCGCCACGTGCGAGCGACTGGTCCGCCTGGACCACACCGGGATCTACCTCGCCATCGGCGGCACGGGGGTCGCGCTCGGCCTGCTCGGGTTCACCGGGCTGCCACGGACGCTCCTGCTGACGGCCGCCATCGCGGGGACCACGGTCGGCATCGTCGTCGAGTGGCTGCCGTTCGCGCCGCCCCGGGGGTTCTCCAACGCGGTGTACCTGACCCTCGGGTGGGCGCCGGTCGTCCTGCTGCCCTGGCTGGTCGCCGCGTCGGGGTGGCGGACGGCCCTCCTGCTGCTGGCCGGCGGCGGGGCGTACACGGCGGGGGCCATCGTGGTCGGCCTGCAACGACCGGACCCCGTCCCGGGCCACTTCGGGTACCACGAGCTGTTCCACCTGCTGGTGATCGTCGCGGCGGCCACCCACGCGGCGATGATCGTCGACCTCGTCGTGCGCCTCAGCTGAGCGGTGCCTCGATCACGTCGGCCTCGTCGAGGTCGCGGTCGCTGATGCGCACGAGCAGCAGCAGCGCCACCAGCCCGGCCGAGCACGCGAAGACGGCGCGGATGCCGATCAGCTCACCGAGCAGGCCGGCCAGCGCGGCCCCGAGGGGCATGGTTCCCCAGGCCAGCAGGCGGAAGGCGGCGTTCACGCGGCCGAGCAGCCGGTCGGGTGTGACCCGCTGACGGAACGAGACCACGACCACGTTCCACAGGACGACACCGGCGCCGAACACCACCATCGACGCCCCCACCAGCCAGCGGTCGGCGGTCAGGGCGGGCACCGCACCGGCCAGCACGCCGCTGAGCACGCACAGCCGCAGCGACCAGGCCCGGCCGATGGCGGCCTCGATCCGTTCGGTCACGAGGCTGGCCAACAGCGAGCCGATCGCCGATGCCGTCAGGAGGATGCCGTACTGCCCCTCCGTCAGGCCCATCGGTCCCCGGGCGTACAGGACGAGGACGGCGAAGGTGGCCGTCCCGGCCAGGTTCATCACCCCGACCATCCACGCGAAGGTGCGCAGCAGCCGGTGGTCCCACAGCATCCGCACGCCCTCGCGGACGTCGGCAGCGAGGCTGGTCGCCGCCCCCGTGCGCTCGGGACGGAACGCGCCGCGGATCCGTCCGAGGGCGAGCGCCGCGACGGCGAACAGCGCACCCGGGACGGCGACCGCGACCACGGCCGAGGCGGCGAGCACGAAGGCTCCGAGGGGCGGCCCGACGAACTGGTTCGCGGTGATCTCGACGCCGTACAGGCGCCCGTTGGCCTGCGCGAGCCGGTCGCGGCCCACCAGCTGGGGGAGGAAGGACTGGGCGGAGGTGTCGTGCAGCGTCTCGGCCAGGCCGAGGCCGAGGGCGACGGCGTACAGCAGCCAGATGCGGTCGAGCCCGACCGCGATCGTGCCGGCGAACGCGGCGAGGACGAGCGCGCGCGCCAGGTTGGCCAGCAGCATCGTGCGGCGCCGGTCGAGCCGGTCGGCCAACGCCCCGGCGTGGAGGGCCGCGAGCAGCCAGGGCAGGCCGGCCGCGAACGCCACCCCGGCGACCAGGGCGGGCGAGTCGGTCAGGCGCACCGCCAGCAGGGGCAACGCCGCCTTCAATATGCCGTCGGCGAGGTTGGCGTTCCCGGCGGCAGCCAGCAGCCAGCGGTACCCGGCGCCGAGGGAGGCCCGCCGGATCGTGTCGGAGCGCTCGACGGTCACGTGCCCTCGACGTCGTGGTGCAGCGGGAGTGGTTGGGAACCATCCAACCGGTGATCGGCCGCAGCCTGCCGAGCCGTTGGATGGATGTCAACCGCTCCGCGGTACGGTGCCGAGGTGACCAGACCGACCCGGCGCCCGGCCTCCCCGGAGGAGGCCAAGGCGTTGGCGCACCCCGTGCGTCAACGCATCATCCGGCTGTGCGGCATCCAGGAGCGCACCAACAAGGAGCTGGCCGACGCGCTCGACCGCGACCCTGCGACGGTGCTGCACCACGTCCGCCGGCTGGTGGCCACCGGGTTCCTCGAGGCCTGTGACGAACGCGTGGGCCCGTCGGGTGCCCGCGAGAAGCCGTACCGCTCCACGGGCGCCTCGTGGACGCTGTCGCTCGACGAACACCCCGAGGAGGCCGGTGAGGTCGGGATGCTCGACGCCACCCGCGAGGAGCTGCTCGCCGCCGGCCCCGATGTGGTCCGCCTGGCTGCCCGGTTCGTGGTCCGCCTGCCCGAGGACGAACTGGAGGCGCTGCTCGCTCGTGTGCACGAGCTGATCGACGAGGCGGTCGATCGGTCGGCGCCGCTCGACGACCACCGGCTCCCCGCCCACAGCGCGGTCGTGCTGGTGCACCGGTTCCCCGACGCGCAGGAGCCGGACGCGGCGGGCGACCCGTGACCGGACCGTCGGACGCACCGTCCGCCGGGACCGGGGCTCCGAAGCCCTCCGGGACGGTCCCGTCGCACCGCACGCACCCCGGAGGTCGGCCACCCGTGAGCGCCCACCTGGCCACCGACCTGCCGGGGACCGCGACCGCCACGCCGGCGGGTGCCGACGGAGCCGCCGTGAGCCTGTCCGGGCTGGCCAAGTGCTACCGGGGGCCACCCGAGGTCCGAGCCGTCGACGGGGTCGACCTGGTCGTGCCGCCCGGCCAGCTGTTCGGCCTGCTCGGCCCGAACGGCGCGGGCAAGTCGACCACCGTCGGGATGTGCACCACCCGCATCCGGCCGACGTCGGGATCGGTCCGGATCGAGGGGATCGACGCGGTCGCCGACCCCTCCCGGGTGAAGCGACGCATCGGCGTGGTCACCCAGGACAACACCCTCGACCGGGCGTGCACCCTGTGGGAGAACCTGGTCTACCACTGCCGCTACTTCGGCTGGTCGGGTCGCGATGCCCGTGCCCGGGCCGACGAGCTGCTCGAGCGCTTCCACCTGGCCGACCGCCGTGATGCCTTCCCGATGCAGATCTCGGGCGGCATGGCGCAGCGCCTGCAGGTGGCACGTGCGATCGCTCACCGACCCTCGGTGCTGTTCCTCGACGAGCCGACCGCGGGGCTGGACCCGCAGAGCCGCATCGCGCTGTGGGAGCTGGTGCACGAGCTGCGTGCCGACGGCCTCACCGTGGTGCTCACCACCCACCACATGGAGGAGGCGCAGACCATCTGCGACCGGGTCGCGATCATCGACCACGGACGGGTGCTCGTCGACGACACCCCGCAGCGGCTCATCGCGGCGCACGGCACCGCAGCCACCATCGACGTGCGTTTCGGCCAGACCCCGGACGCGCGGCTGCTCGATCGGCTGCGCGCGATCGCGGGCGTGAGCGACGTCGAGCCGCGTGGCGACGCGGTCCGGCTGACCACCGACGACCGGACCGGACTCCTGGCACGCGTCGTCGAGGCGGCCGAGGGGGTCGACCTGGCCGACGTCACGCGGTCCGGAGCCAACCTCGAGGCCGTGTTCATCCACCTGACGGGCAGGGACCTGCGTGAGTGACGTGGCGTCGGTCGCGCCGCACCGCGACCCCGGCCGGCTGCGAGCCACCGCCCAGGCGGTCGGGGGGTTGCTCTTGCGCGACCTGCGCGTGCTGCGCCGCGAGCTGTACGCCTTCCTCAGCCGCACCATCATGCAGCCGTTGCTGTTCGTGTTCGTGTTCGCCTACGTCTTCCCGCGCATCGGGCAGGGGATCGGCAGCAGCGACGCCGCAGCGGGCGGCGTGGACTTCGCCACCGTCCTGGTCCCGGGCCTCGTCGCCGTGGCGATCGTGTTCCAGGGCATCACCGCCGTCGCCCTCCCGCTGTCCAACGAGTTCGGCGGCACCAAGGAGATCGAGGACCGCATCATGGCCCCGGTGCCGGTCCAGGTCGTCGCCCTCGAGAAGGTGCTCTTCGGGGGGCTGCAGAGCGTCCTCGCCGGCCTCGTCGTGCTGCCGATGGTGCTCGCGATCCCCGCCGCGCCGGTGGAGGTCTCGGTCACGTCGTGGCCGCTGCTCCTGGCCGTCGCGGTCCTCTCGGCGTCGCTGTCCGGGGCCCTCGGGCTGGCCCTCGGCACCTTCGTGAACCCGCGCCAGATCGGGCTGATGTTCTCCCTGGTGGTGCTGCCGCTGACGTTCCTCGGCGCGGTCTACTACCCCTGGGCAGCGCTCGACACCGTGCGGTGGTTGCAGATCGGCGTGCTGGTCAACCCGCTGGTCTACATCAGCGAGGGCCTACGTGCAGCCCTCACGCCGTCGATCGAGACCATGCCGCCGGCAGCGTTCCTCGGTGCCCTCGCGCTCGCCACCGCTCTCCTGCTGGCGATCGGGCTGCGCGGCTTCGTGCGCCGGACCGTCGGCTGAACCGCGGCGTCGGCCTCAGATGCACGGGCCCGTGAACCCGGGGTTGCGGTCGGCCCCGAGGACGGCCTCGAGTTCGGTCCGGTCGAGCGCGAAGGCGGACGTCGGCTGGTCCGGGCTGATCGCGAAGGTCACGCCGACCACGCGACCGTTGCCGTCGATCACCGGCGAACCGGAGTCGCCCTGTCGGAGCTCGGCCGCGAGGAACAGGACCTCGCGCTCGGTGCGGTCGCGTCCGTAGATGTCGCGACCGATGGCGGTGCGCTTGTCGCGGACCTCGACGGGGGCCACGCGCGGGGTGTCCTGGCCGCCCGGGTAGCCGATGACCACGCCGACCATGCCGACGTCGCCCGTGGCGCGCTCGAGCGGCTCCTGGGGCAGATCGTCGACCTCGAGGACGGCCAGATCCCGGTCGGGGTCGAGCACCACGACGGTCGCCGGCAGCAGCGGCCCGTCGGGCAGGCGCACCTCGACCACGTCCGCCCCCGCGATGACGTGGGCGTTGGTCACCACGACCCCCGGCTGGATGGTGAATCCGCTGCCCTCGAAGCGGCGGCCGCACCCCTCGGTCTCGACGTTCACGGTCGACGCCGTGGCGCGCTCGACCACGGCCGCATCGATCGGGATCTGGTCGGGCGGCGGGCCGGTGTCGGGCGCCGGTTGCAGGTCCGCGAAGACCTCCGGGAAGCGGCTGGTGTCGACCAGGTTGCGCAGCGCCTGCACGGTGTCCGGCGGCGGTGGGGTGAGGTTCATCACCGCGTCGACGACCGCCGACGTGCGCACCTGGCGGGCCACCGACCCCGGGACGACCGACGCGGCGGGGATCAGGAACCAGACCACCATCAGCACGATCAGGACGCCGGCGATCGCTCCCGCGCCGCGGTCGATCGTCGACAGCGGGGTATCGGCGACCGACCGGCGCAGACGGAGACCGAAGGCCTGGAACAGCGTGGCGACCACGGTGACCGTGACGGCGAGGACGACCAGCCCGACGAACAGGCGGACCGCCGGCTGGCCGTCGCCGGTGACCGCCAGCGCGTAGGGGACGGTGACGGTGGCCAGGGCGATGCCCGCGACGAGGCCGATGAAGGAGGCGGCCCGCGCGAGGAACCCCAGGCGCAACCCCGTGGCCACCGCGATGGCGATGGCGACGAGCAGTAGGAGGTCGAGCATGTTCACGCTCCGCACGTTACGCGACGACACCCGACCGCCCGGTCCTGGCTGGCTCCGCGCGCGTGGACCCGCCGCGAAGCGACGGGTCCACAGTTCGGAGCGGGCGTGCGCAGCGTCAGTTCGCCAGTGCCTGACGGCGTCGTTCGCGGTCGTGGTACTCGGCGAGGCGCGTGTGGAGCTTGGCGGCGGACAGCTCGGCCTGGGGGTGGCGGCCAGGTTGACGTGCGACCCACAGGGGGCGCACGTCGCCGCTCCACCCGGTGGTGGTGTCCAACGACACCTGCCACCCCGGGAACTCGGTCTCGAGCCAGGAGATCGTGGCCTGGTCCGTGTCGTCACGCGTGGCGACGGCTGTGGATGTGCGGTCGGTCACGTCGGTCACGGGAGCCCTCCTGGTGGTCGGGAGCGGAGCGTGGTCTTCGGGAGCGGGGGAGCGGTTCGCGGGTGGTGTAGGGGTTCGGTGTACCGGTTCGTCCGGCTCGGTCCGGTGTACCTGCTGCCACCCCCGTCAACGAGCGCACGCAGCCCGGGATGCCGTCCGTCCGGTCCGGTCCGGCGAGGTGCGCGCTCGTCGCGCCTGGTCGTCCTCACCGCACACGTTCCCCGTCGGCTGGCCGGAGCCGTACACGAGGGTTGCGCCCGACCCGCCGCCGCCCGGCCCGGACGACGGGGCGACCCGCCCGACGGGGTCCGCGCCACGACCCCGTACGATGGAGGGCTCGCACGGGCCGACGCGCCCTGCCTGGGTGGGTCGCCGACGGGCGCCACCGCTCCACCAGCGACCGAGGAGACCGGGTGACCGGCCCGCAGCTCACGTTCATCCCCTCGGACCTGGTACCCGCCGGGGGGGTGTTCGCGCTCTGGACGCCTGACGGGTCCGAGCCGGCTGACCTGGCCGACGACCTCGACCTGCCACCGGGGGACCTCGGCAGCCTGGCGACGGTCGAGATCGTCGACGGTGGCCTGCAGCCGGTGGAGCGCCCCGCGCGGCTGGTGGCCGTCCTGCCGGTCGTCCGCCGGCTGGCGACCCTGCCGCCCGGCGCGGACTGGCCCGCGTGGCGGCGCCCCACCGCGTCCGTGCTCGGGTGGTCGGCCGCGGCGAAGCTGGCGCTCGAGCTCGTGGCGGCGGGACGCATCCTGCCCACCTTCCGACCCGCGCCGACACCGGGGACCGGCCGGGGCGCATGGCGGGTGGCGGCTGCGGGTGATCCCCGGGTGGCCCAGCTCGCGGCGGCGCTGCCCGTGGCAGCCCACGCGGTGCGGCGTCCGGACGGGCAGCTGTGGCCGGCCGAGGAGCTCCTGCTCGCGTTCGCCGACGCCGTGGCCGACGCGTGTGCGCGGGAGGGCCGCCGGCCGCTGCTCGATCCGCGCCGACGGGGCCCGAGGCGCCCCTGGCCCGAGATGTGGGCCGATGCGCTCACCGCCGCCGACCCCACCGTCGCGCACCTGCGCGTCACCGCCGACGACCTCGCCAGCGAGGTCGAGGACTGGGCCGCCCCGCTCCTCGGTCGCGACCGAGCAGCGGTCGTCCGCCTCGCCGTCCGGCTGCGCCCACCACCGCTGCCCGACGCGCCCGGCGACGAGGCGACCCGGCTCGGGGCGAGCGAGCTGCCGTGGCGTCTGACCTACCTGCTGCAGTCCACCGTCGAGCCGGACGCGGTCGTGCCGGCGGCGGAGGTGTGGGAGGCCGGGGGACGCAGCCTCGACCTCGCCGGCCGACGCGTCGAGGATCCCGAGGCGGCGCTCGTCCGGGGCCTGTCGGCGGCGGCGCGGCTGTACGCCCCGATCGACCGCAGCCTCTCGGAGGTCCGCCCGACCGGCCTGGACCTGACCGGTGCCGAGGTGGCCGACCTGCTCGGTGGTGGCACCGACGCCCTCGCCGCCGGCGGGATCGGGGTCCAGGTCCCGCCCGAGCTGCGGCAGGCCGGCGAGCAACGGTTGCGGTTGCGGGTCCGCATCGGGCGGGCGACGCCCACCGCGCCCCGGGTCGAGGGTGCGGCGCCGCTCGGTCTGACCTCGCTGACCGACCTGGCCTACGAGGTGGCCCTCGGCGACGACACCCTGACCCCGGAGGAGTTCGCCGACATCGTGGCGCTCAAGCAGCCGCTCGTGCGGTGGCGGGGTACGTGGGTGCGCGTCGACCACGACGACGTCGACCGTCTCGGTGAGCTCGCCGGGTCGAGCGCGTCGCTCGAGCTGACCGAGGCGCTCGCCGCCGCGCTGTCGGGGCAGACCTACGTCGACGACCTCGGCTGGGTCGAGACGGTCGCCGACGGCGACCTCGGCCGCCTGCTCGAGCAGCTGCGCACCGCCGACGCCCCCGGGGACGCCCGCATCGTCGGCATCGAGGGCGAGCTGCGCCCCTACCAGGAGCGTGGCGTCGCCTGGATGCAGCGGCTGTCGGAGCTCGGACTCGGGGGTGTGCTCGCCGACCAGATGGGCCTCGGCAAGACCATCATGGCCATCGCCCTGCTGACCTCCCGCGCGCAGGACCGGCCGCACCTGGTGGTCTGTCCCACCTCCGTGGTCGGGAACTGGGAGCGCGAGCTCGCCCGGTTCGCGCCGGCGGTGCCGGTGGTCCGCCATCACGGCCCCGATCGTGCCGTGACGCGGCGTGCCTTCCGCCCGGGCACCGTCGTGGTCACCTCGTTCGCGCTCCTGCGGCGCGACATCGGTCTGCTCGAGGACGTCGACTGGGACGTGGTCGTCTTCGACGAGGCGCAGCAGATCAAGAACCCGTCGTCGAAGGGGGCCCGGGCGGCGCGTGCCCTCGAGGCCCGCACCCGGATCGCGATGACCGGGACGCCGATCGAGAACCGCCTGTCGGAGCTGTGGGCCATCGTGGATGTCACCAACCCCGGCCTGCTCGGTACCCAGCGCGCCTTCAACGAGCGCTTCGCCGCACCGGTCGAGCGGTGGCACGACGAGCACGCGGCGGCGCGCCTGCGGCGGCTGGTGGCCCCGTTCGTCCTGCGCCGCCTCAAGTCCGACCCCGAGGTCGCCGTCGACCTGCCCCCCAAGCAGGAGCTGACGGTGGCGTGCTCGCTGACCCGCGAGCAGGCGTCGCTGTACCAGGCCGCCATCGACAACGCCTTCGACGGTGCCGGCCTCGGGGCCTCGGCGTTCGAGCGTCGCGGCCGGATCCTGGCGTTGCTGACGGCGCTGAAGCAGATCTGCAACCACCCGGCCCAGTACCTGCGGGATGGCAGCGACCCGCGATCGGGCGTGGACCGGCTCGAGGGACGCAGCGGCAAGCTCGCACGAGTCACCGAGGTGCTCGGCGAGGTCGTGGACGGCGGAGAACGGGCGCTGGTGTTCACCCAGTACCGCGAGATGGGCCACCTGTTGGCCCGCCACCTCGGGACCCGGCTCGGCATGCCCGAGGTGCCGTTCCTGCACGGCGGGGTACCGCTCAACGCCCGGGACGCCATGGTCGCCCGCTTCCAGGACGACGACGACGCACCTCCGATCCTGCTCGTGTCGCTGCGCGCCGGAGGGACCGGGCTGAACCTCACGCGGGCCAGCCACGTCGTCCACTTCGACCGCTGGTGGAACCCGGCCGTCGAGGACCAGGCGACCGACCGCGCGCACCGGATCGGCCAGACCCGCACCGTCACGGTCCACACCCTCGTGACCGCCGGGACCATCGAGGACCGCATCGCCGACCTGCTGGACCGGAAGCGCGCCCTCGCGGACGCCGTCGTCGAGGCCGGCGAGACCTGGTTGACCGAGCTCGACGACGCCCAGCTCCGCGAGCTCGTCGAGCTGTCCACCGCCGATCTCGCCGACGACGACGACGAGGACGACGGTGTGCTGCCAGCGCCGCCTCCTCCGCTCGGGCGCCCCGTCCTCACCCCGATCCAGGGAGGACGCGCGTGAGTGGCCCGACGCGGCCGACCACCCCGCCCGACGACCAGCGGGACGCCTCGGCGACGTGGTGGGCCGACCGGTGGCAGGCGGTCCTGGCGTCGGCTGGACCGGCGGATGCCCGTCGTGTGCAACGCGGTCAGGCCGTGGCGCGCCGCGGCGGGGTCGACGACCTCGACGTTCGGCCCGGACGGATCACCGGCCGGGTCGCCGAGGACCGGGTCAGCCCCTATCGGGTCCAGCTCTCGTGGCCCGTGCCGGACGAGGACGCCTGGTCGGCGGCCGTCGTGGCCCTGGCGGCCGAGGTGCGGTCGACGGCCGCGCTCCTCGACGGTCGGCTGCCGCAGGACGCCGAGGACGTGCTCGCCGACGTCGGCGTGCGGCTGGTGCCCGCGCCGGGCGACCTGCAACGGACCTGCACCTGCACCGAACGCACGCAGTGGTGTCGCCACGTCGCGGCCGTGCACACCGCGGCGGGGATGGCGTTCGCCCGTGATCCCTTCCTGCTCCTGCTGCTGCGGGGCAGGACGCGTGATGAGCTGCTGCGGGCGCTGCGGGCGGAGCGCGGGGACGCACCCGTCACCGGTGCCGATCTCGATCTCTCGCACGGGCTCTACGCCGCCCGTGCCGACATCGACGCGGTGGTCCTCAGCCCCCACCCGGTCGACGACCCGGGTGCGCTGCTGCTCCACCTCGGCGACCCCCCCGGCGTCGACGACCCCTGGCCCGTGGTGAAGCTGATCGAGCGGGCGGCCGAGACGGCGTGGCGCCTGGCCGCAGGCGACGGTGCCGAGGCGGCCGACGAGGAGCTGCTGCTCGCCGAGCTGCGCGCGCACCGGGTCGGCACCGCCGAGTCCCTCGCCACCGCGCTCGGACGCGACGTCGAGGACGTCCGTGCCCAGCTCGACGGCCTCTTCGAGGTCGGCACCGTGCTGCGCACCGGCTCGGGCGCACGGACGCGCTACCGCGCCCCCTGACGCTCAGGTGAGCCAGGCGGTCGGGACCGACACCATGCGGCTGCGCACGTACTCACCGAGGCCCTTGGCCTGGGGGTCGGGGCGGACGGCCGATGCGACCCCCTCGTCGAGCAGGCCGTGGACGACGACGTTGACGGCGAGCAGGTTCCGCAGCGGGTGGATCGACACCTCGAGGTCGTCGGCCTCGGGCAGGAGCCGTCGGACCCCGTCCACGTCACCGACGAGGTGGAGCAGCCACCCGTAGTGCGCCGGGTCGCGGACCCACAGGCCGACGTTGGCGTCCCCGCCCTTGTCGCCGCTGCGCGCCCCCACCAGGGTTCCGAGCGGCGCGCGCGTCGTCGGCTGCCCGTCGGGGTCGTACCCGTCCCCGAGCCCGATGCCGTCGAGGGCGGTGCGCCCGTCCAGCGGCTCGCCGAAGGTGACCCCGACCGGGTCCACCTGCTCGCGGCGGCCATCACCGTGGACGACCTCCTCGACCACCTCGTCCGCCGGGACCAGCGCCGGCCAGTAGCGCCCGAAGACGTCGGCGTCGGCCGGCGGCGAGGTCAGCGTGAACCCCGGGTAGGACGCGAGGCCGAGCTCCACGCACGCGCCTGCGAAGCGCTCGCGGTCGATCGCCGCGGCATCGTGGTGCTGCACCGTCAGGGTCAGGGTCGCGGTCGCCTCGGCGTTGGTGGCGGCATCGGCGTGGTCGGAGCGCACGAGGTGCCAGTCGACGCGGTCGAGGCGCTCGAGGTCGATCAGCCCCGCCAGCTGACGGCGGACGAGCTCCGCCTTCTGTTCGATGTCGAGACCCGTCAGCACGAAGGTCGCGCGGTTGCGCAAGCCACCCAGGGTGTTGACGCCGACCTTGAGGTCCGGCGTCGGTGGTTCGCCGCGGACCCCGTCGATCCGGACCCGGTCGGGCCCCTCCTCGGTGAGGGTCACGGTGTCGAACCGGGTCACCACGTCGGGGTTCAGGTAGCGCGGGCCACCGATCTCGTACAGCAGCTGGGCGGTCACGGTCCCGACATCGACGAGCCCGCCCGTCCCGGGGTGCTTGGTGATGGTGCTGCTGCCGTCCGCGTGCAGCTCAGCGATGGGGAACCCGACGTGATCGAGACCGGGCACCTCGCGGAAGAAGGCGTAGTTGCCGCCCGTGACGTGAGCGCCGCACTCGATCGCGTGCCCGGCCACGACCGCTCCGGCGACCTGGTCCCAGTCGTCGCGCGCCCAGCCGAACCTCCAGGCGCCGGGCCCGACCACGAGCGAGGCGTCGGTGACCCGGCCGGTGACGACCACGTCGGCGCCCCCCTCGAGCGCCGCCACGATGCCCCAGCCGCCGAGGTACGCGTTCGCGGTGATGGGCGGCACCTTCAGATCACCGAGTGGCGCACCGGTGTCGAGGTGCGCGAGCCCGTGTCCACGCTCGCGCAGGTCGTCGAGCCGCGGCAGGAGGTCGTCACCTGCGACGTGCGCGACAGCGACCTCGATGCCGAGTTCGGCGGCGAGTTCACGGACGGCATCGGCCAGGCCCGACGGGTTGAGCCCCCCGGCGTTGACGACGATCCTGATGCCCCGGTCCACGCACGGCTGGAGGATCTCGCGCGCCTGCGTCAGGAACGTCCGGGCGTACCCGGTCTCGGGCGCCTTCTGCCGCCCGCGCCACAGGATGAGCATCGTCAGCTCGGCGAGGTAGTCGCCCGTGAGGACGTCGATGGGCCCGCCCTGCACCATCTCACGGGCCGCGGACCGCCGGTCCCCGTAGAACCCCGACGCGTTCGCCACCCGCAGCACGTCGCCCTCCACAGCCCGGCCCTCCCGTCGGCGCTCGGAGCGGGGACGCTAGCTCGCCCCGCGGCGAGGAACGGAACGGGACGGGCTGGAACGTTCCCTCCCGGTGGGTCGCCGCGGCGGTGACGGCCGTGGCCATGGGTGCCCACCGTGGCTAGCGTCCGAGCCCGCCCACGTCGAGGGAGCGCTCATGGACCTGACGTCGCTGTTCAGCCTCGAGGGCAAGGTCGCCCTCGTCACCGGCGGGTCGCGCGGGATCGGCGAGATGATCGCCCACGGCCTCGTCGCGGCGGGGGCCACCGTGTACGTCGCGTCCCGCAAGCTCGAGGTGTGCGAGGCCGTGGCGTCGGACCTGCGCGCGGTGGGTGGCGAGGCGGTCGCGCTGGAGGCCGACCTGTCCACGCCCGCGGGTTGCGAGGCCCTGGCAGCCGCGGTCGCGGCGCGGGAGGACGTGCTGCACGTCCTGGTCAACAACGCGGGCGCGACCTGGGGGGCGCCCATCGAGGAGTACCCGGTCGACGGGTTCGACAAGGTGATGGACCTCAACGTCCGGGGGGTGTTCCTGCTCACCCGGGCGCTGCTACCCCAACTGGAGGCGGCCGGCACCCCCGACGATCCGGCGCGGGTGGTCAACATCGGCTCGGTCGACGGGATCGCGGTCCCGGCGTTCGACTCGTTCGCCTACTCGGCGTCGAAGGCGGCCGTGCACCACCTCACCCGCCACCTGGCCAAGTCGCTGGCGGCCCGGCACATCACCGTCAACGCCATCGCGCCGGGGTTGTACCCCTCGAAGATGACGGCGTACCTGCTCGACCACGCGGACGAACTGGCCGCGGCGATCCCGCGCGGACGCCTCGGGCAGGCCGAGGACCTCGCGGGCACCACCGTCTACCTCGCCTCGCGGGCCGGCGCCTACACCACGGGCGCCGTGCTGCCCGTCGACGGCGGGGTCGCCACCCTGCGCTGACCGTCGGGAACCTCGGGTGGCACCCGGGGAGTTCCCCTGTGGAGCGGGGCGGCCAGGGGTGTTGTTGAAGTGCACTCGTGTGGCGCGTTGTGGCCATCGAGGCGCTGGTGTGGCACCCTCAGGCGCGTCCGTCGCCCGGCCGGCGACGTGCGCCTACGGCTCGCGGTCCCGCGGCCGAAGGGGCATGTGGGGCTCACGACACACGACAACACCCGATCTGGAGGCACCTCCTGCGCGCTGTGACGCTCGCTCGGACCTTCGCTGCTGCCGTGCTCGCCGTGGGCCTGATCCTGCCTGCCGTCGCGACGGCCCAGGCGCCCTCGGCCGACGAGCTCCAGCGCGAGCTCGACCGTGCTTCCAGCGACCGAGAGGCGCTGCGCTCCGAGCTCGACACCCGCCGCGGCCAGCTCGCCGGGGCCGAGGAGGAGCTCGCGGCCGTCGGCGCCCGCCTGGCCGATGCCCGTGGACGGCTCCGCGCCGCCGAGGGCCAGCTCGCCCTCGCCGAGGCCGCTGAGGAGGAGGCCGAGGCTGCCCGCGTGGCGGCCGTGGCCGAGCACGAGCGGGCCGTGGCCGAGCTGGCCGAGACCGAGGCCGAGCTCGACGTCCAGGAGGGCCGGCTCGCCCAACAAGCCGCCTCGACGTACAAGTTCGGTTCGGCGGGGGCACGCGCCGGCTCGATGGCCTTCGAGGTGATGCGTCGCGCCCAGGACCCCAACGAGCTCGCGGTGGGGATGAAGCAGCTGGCCAACGTGATCGACGCCCAGGGCACCACGGTGGCCGAGGTCGCGGCGCTGCGCGACGAGCACGCCCGCCTGAGCCGCCAGGCCGAGGAGGCCCGCGCGGCCGCTGCCGAGGCTGCTGCGGAGGCGGCCGAGCAGGTGCGCTTCACCGAGCAGCTGCGCGAGGAAGCCGCCACCCTCGCCGACGAGGTCGCCGCCGAGGAGTCACGACAGGCCGCCCTCGTCTCGGCGCTGCGTGCCGAGGCGAACGAGACCGAGGCTGCCCTGCAGCGGGTGTCCGCACGCGAGGCCGAGCTGGCCAGCGAGCTGGCCGAGCAGCGCCGCGCCGCGGAGGCAGCGGCCGCGGCCGAGCGCGAGGCCGCCCGACGCAACTCGTCGTCGGCCAGCGGTAGCCGAGGCAACCCGAACGCGGGCAGCGCCGGGGGACCTGCCGTGTCGGACGGGGTGTGCCCGGTCGTCGGTGCGGTCGCGGGTCGTGACTTCTCCAACGACTGGGGCTACCCCCGCTCGGGCGGCCGCACCCACCAGGGCAACGACATCTTCGCCGACAAGGGCACGCCGATCGTGGCCATCCAGGACGGCGTCGTGGTGCGGGCCAACCGCAGCGATTCCGGACTCGGCGGCCTGACGGTCACCTACCGGACCGCTGACGGCAGCGAGTGGTACAACGCCCACCTCGACACCGTCGCGGACGGCATCGCGCCCGGGGTGGCCGTGGCCAAGGGCGAGACCGTCGGGACCGTGGGCAACTCGGGCAACGCCCGGACCACGCCGCCGCACAACCACATCGGCCGGCGCTACGGCGGTTCGTGGGTCAACCCGTGGCCGACCATCAGCCCGCTCTGCCGCTGACGCAGGTCCGCCTCACCGGCCTCAACGTTCCTCGGGTCGCTCGAACCACCCCTCGAGCTCGGCCTGGATCTCGAGCAGTTCGGCGGTGTCGTCGTCGCTGATCGTGCCCGCCTCGGCCGTCTCGGCGGCGAGGTCGCCGGCCACCTTGCGTCGCCGCCGACGAGACCAGATCGGTGGCAGCAGGCTCACGAGGTGGTGCTCCTCGCTGGCGGCGTGGTGGAAGGCGCGACCGGCACCCGACTCGGGGATGGACGCCTCGTCGCGGGGCACATCGAGGTCGACGCGCCACAGCCCCGAGGTCTCGAGCGCGCGCCGGGCCCCGAGGTGGTCGAACACCTCGAGCATGGCGCTGTTGCCGTCCAAGACGTAGCTGCGGAAGACCTTGACGCCGTTCGCCTCGGCGCGGGAGGCCAGGGCGCCCAGCAGGAGGGTGCCGGCTCCACGCCCGTGGTACTCATCGGCCACGGTGATGGCCGCTTCGGCGACCTCCGGCTCGTAGGGCTCGCGGATGTAGCGGGCGACGCCGACCCCGGGCCGGTCCGGCCGAACCGGATCGAGGGCGACGATGGCCTCGTGGTCGACGTGGTCGACCTCGGTGAGGTAGCGCAGCTCCTCGTCGCTGAGCTCCGAGACGGCCCGCTGGAAGCGCAGGTACCGCGAGGCGGGGGACAGGCGCTTGAGCCCTTCGGCGAGGCGCGTGCGGTCGGACGGGCGGATCTGACGCAGCAGGACGGGTGAGCCGTCGCGCAGGTGGACCTCGCGTGACCAGGCCCCGGGGGCGACGTCGAAGGGTCCGAGGGACGCGTCACCCTCCGATGCTTCCTCGTCCCGCCGCCCGGATCCGCGCACTCCTGACCCTTCGACTCGACCTCGGGCGGGCCGTCGCACGCCCGACCACAGGCTACGGGATGCCGTCCGTCCGCTCGGCGGCGGTCGCCGAGGTGAACCCTGGGCGGCGCGCCGTCTAACCTGGGCCGCCCGCAGCGGGCGTGCTGCGTCGTGACGCACCCCCGCTCCTGCATCCCGCTCCCTGCATCCCACTCGTGCATCCCACACACGGAGAACCATCGGTGCCCAAGCAGCTGCTCCTTCTGATCGGTGGTCTGACCCTGGCGTCGGTGCTGGTCGTCGCCGCCCTGGTGGTCTTCCTCGTGCCCACGGACGTGTTCGAGCCGTCGACCGCGGAGCGCGCTGAGGAGCAGGAGGCGGCCGAGGCGGAGGCCGCAGCCGAGGAGGACGAGGAGGACGACGAGGACGTCGACGGCGCTGCGGACGGGCCCGGGTTCGGGGACGACGACGAGGACCTCGGTCCCGCGGAACCGGGCGGCGAGGACACCGGCGACCTCGCTGACACCGAGACCGACGACGATGCCGAGACCGACGCCGTCGACCCCGCCGCCGACGGGGACGAGACCGAGGACGCCTGACGCCACGTCCCCTGGTCGGGAGCCGGTAGGTCAGGCGCCGGGCCAGGGCGCGGCGAGCTCGACACCGAGCTCGCCGAGACGCTGGGTGAGGACCGCCTTCGTCGTGGGGCCGAGGGGGGCGCCCCGACGGACGCGCCCGGAACGCAGCAGGCCGCGTTGGCGCCACGCCTCCTTGCGGACCACGGTCCCGGTGCTGCCGGCCTCCAGGCGCAGGTAGCCGGCCGCGACCAGGAGCTGCTCGCGGGCCGCCCCTCGCTCGCCCGTCCGGTGGCGGCGCGCCACCTCGGCGAGGTGCTCGGGGACCGCGCTCGCGGCGGCGGTCCCGTGGGCCCCCGCGTCGAGCTCCTCGGGCAGGAACAGACCGCCGAGGCCACCGAACACCGTCACGTCGGCGGCGACCAGGGCGGCGACGGCGTCCGGGACGGGGGCGACCTCGCTCAGGACGGCGGTGGCCTCGATGTGCCGCACGAGGTCGATCAGGTCCTGCGACGGGACGGCGACACCGGTCACCCCCGGGTGGTGGTGCACGACGACGGGCAGCGCGAGCGACGCGATCCGACCGAGCAGCTCCAGGCGGTGTTCGCCGGCGCCACCGAGCGGCACCACCAGGAGGTCGGCGCCCGCGTCCGCGAGCCGGCGGGCCGTGGCGAGCTGTGCTGGACCGGGGGGACCGACACCCGCCAGCACGGGGATGCCGCCGGCCCCTTGACGGCTGGCCGTGAGCACCGCGACGCGCTCGTCGTCGTCGAGTTCGCCGGGTTCGCCCGAGCCGAGGGCGAGCACCGAGACCGCGTCGGCGCCCGCATCGGCCACGGCTGCGGCGAGCGCCGCCTGGCCGTCGCGATCCAGCGAAGCGTCGTCGTGCATGGCCGTCGGCACGGCGAGGGGAAGACGTGCGGTGTTCGCGGGGTTGGTCATGACAGCCGACCGTAGCCGCGACGGGACCGAACCCTGCTGGCGGCGCACGGCCGCGTGTCGACCGAGGAGGCACCGTGTCGCGGTTCGAGGGCCGGACCCGGGCCTGGCCCGCGCGGACCGCGTGGCTCGGCGCGCTCGCCGGCATCGCAGCGGTCGCGGTGACGCTCGGCACCGTCGAGCTGCTGGCGGGTACCACGACCCGGGTGCCCTCGGCCGTGGACGCCGTCAGCCAGCAGGTCATCCCCCGAACGCCGGAGGGGGTGACCCGCTGGGCGATCGCGACGTTCGGCGCCCGCGACATCGCCGTGCTGAACGCCGGGACGACGACCATCGCGCTCGCCCTGGGAGCCGTGACCGGGGTCGCCGCACGACGCCGTTTCGTGGTCGCGATCGTCGTCTTCGTCCTGTTCGCGGGCCTCGGGCTGCTGGCGTCGGTGGCGCGTTCCGAGGCGTCGTTCCCGCTCACCCTCCTCGTGCTGACCGTCGGCGTCACCGTGGGCCTCGCCGCTCTGCACCGGTGGCTGCGACGCTCGAACGTCCCTGCGCACGCACCCGAGCCCCTGGCTGCCCCCCCGGCCCCGGCGGCGTCGACGTCCGACGGCGCGGACCGCGCGCCCCTCACCCGTCGGCGGTTCGTCGGCACCCTCGGGGGGGCCGTGGTCGCGGCCGTGGTCGCCGCGGCGGTGGGCCGCTCGGTGCTGCGCGGGTCGCTGGCGGTCGTCGACCCCGGCGAGGTCGCTCTCCCGCGGCCAGCCCGGGCGCTGGCGGCCACACCGCCGGCCGCGCGTTTCGACGTGGACGGCCTCGCTCCGCTGTTCACCCCGAACGACGCCTTCTACGTCATCGACACCGCCGTTGCCGTGCCGCAGGTCGATCCGGACACCTGGACCCTGCGCATCCACGGGGCGGTCGACCGTGAGCTCACCCTGACCTACGACGAGCTGCTCGCGCTGCCGCTGGAGGAGGTGGATGCCACCCTCAGCTGCGTCTCCAACGAGGTGGGTGGTGACCTCATCGGCAACGCCCGCTGGCTCGGCGTCCGCCTGGCGGACCTGCTCGACCGGGTCGGCGTGCAGGACGGGGGCGAGCAGGTCCTCGGGCGGTCGGTCGACGGGTTCACCGCGGGCTTCCCCACCGAAGTCGCACTCGACGGGCGTGACGCCATCGTCGCCGTCGGGATGAACGGCGAGCCGCTGCCCACGCGTCACGGCTTCCCGGCACGTCTGGTCGTCCCTGGGCTGTACGGCTACGTGTCGGCCACCAAGTGGCTCAGCGAGATCGAGCTGACCGGCTGGGACGTCGACGGCTACTGGATCCCCCGGGGCTGGGCCAAGGAAGGGCCGATCAAGACCCAGTCGCGCATCGACGTGCCTCGCCGCGGGGTCACCGTCACCGCCGGTGAGGTGGTCGTCGCCGGCGTGGCCTGGGCGCCGGTACGTGGGGTCGCTCGCGTCGAGGTCCGCCTCGACGGGGGTGGCTGGGTCGACGCCGAGCGCAGCGAGCCCGTCTCCGAGAGCAGCTGGGTGCAGTGGCGCGCCGTCATCCCCGTGGACGCGGGCGATCACGTGGTCCAGGTGCGGGCCACCGACGGTGCCGGCGAGGTCCAGCCGTCGGAGCACCGGCCGCCCGCTCCGTCGGGGGCCGAGGGCTGGCACCGGGTGACGTTCCGTGCGTCCTGAGGCCTGGCCGGGTGGACGGTGGCCGGGTCCTGTGCGACCCTTCCGGCCGTCGATACCGGCCGGTGTCGGTGGGGACCCGGAGGATCGTGGTGCGTCGAGCCATCGCCGCGCTGTCCGCCTGCGCGCTGCTGGCGGGCTGCACCGCCGCGCAAGCCACCTCACGCCCGGTGACCCTCGACGTGGTCATGGCCGACGACTGGGAGACCGCGCCCGCCGTCCGCGAGGTCATCCGCAGCTTCGAGCGTGAGCACGAGGTCCGCGTCCAGGTCCAGGCGGCGCCGTTCTCCCAGATCCCCGATCTGGTCCGCAACGCGATCGACCTCGGGGAGCCGTTCGACCTGGCGCACTGGCACGCCTTCGCGGCCGGGGCGGACGGCATCGCCGAGCCGCTCGACGACCTGTGGATCGAGCACCAGCTCGATCCGGAAGCGTTCCTGCCGGGGGCCGTCGACGGCGTCACCTGGCAGGGGACCCGGTACGGGCTCCCGTTGGACGTCAACGCCCTGGTCCTCCTGGTGAACGACCGCAAGCTGCGGTCGGCTGGGCTCACGCCCGAGGACCTGGCCGATGCCGAGGACTTCCTCGAGGTCGCCCGCAGCATCCGCGAGCAGGGTGACGTCGACCACGCCATCACGTTGACCGCGTCCAGCTGGGCGGCGTACGGCTGGATCCGCGCCTTCGGTGGCGACCTGCTCGTCCTCGAGGACGACGGCGAGGTCACCTTCACCTTCGACGATCCCCGCACCGTCGCCGCGATCGAGACCCTGGGGGCGCTCGCGTCCGAGGAGCTGGGGACGGCACCGTTCGCGCAGGATCTCGCGCTCGACTCCGTGGCGGCGCTGACCAACGGGGTGGTCGCGCTGCACGCGTCCGGCTCCTGGGACCTGCCGATCACCGAGCGAGCCCATCGGTCCGACGTGGGCGACATCACGGTCCTGCCGCTGCCGAGAGGCTCGGGCGACACGGGCACCGTCCTCGGCGGCAGCAGCCTGTTCGTGCCCCTCGGGGCCGAGCACCGTGACCTCGCCTTCGCGTTCGCCCTCGCGTTGACCGAGGACGAGACCGGGCTCCGCCTCGCCGAGGAGGAGGGGCGGCTACCGGCTCGCTCCGCGCTCTACGAGCACCCGATGTTCGCTGCCTCGCCCGAGCGGACGGCCTTCGTCGAGGAGCTGCCGGAAGCCAGCGTGATGCCCCTGATCGCCTTCCCCGAGCTCGCTTCGGCCTTCAGCGCGGCCCTCGAGCGGGTGCTCAAGGGGCAGGAGGACGCGGGCTCGGCCTTGGCCGGTCTCCAGCGCGTCGCCGAGGAGATCGGTCCACGGTGAGGGCTGGTGCCAGCGGACCTCCGGACTGGCTCGGCCGATCCCTGGCGCCGAAGCTGTTCGGGGCGTTCGTGGCGGTCCTGGCCCTGGCCAGCCTGACCACGCTCCTGGTCGAGTCGACCCTCACCCGGTCGGAGCTCGCCGCACGCACCGAGGAGCTGACCGCCGACCAGGCCGCCGCGTACCGCACGCAGCTCCGCGGTGAGGAGGCGGGCACGACGCGCAGCCTGACCGCGTTCGTCCAGCAGGTCCAGATCGAGTCCGACAGCGCCCGGGCGCTGCTCGACGCGACCAGCGTCGCGCGGGTCGCGGGACAGTTCACGCTGGCGGAGGCCTTCGATCTGGAGACCACCGAGGCGCAGCTGCTCCCGCCGGGCCGTGACCGGGTGCGCCCCCCGCCGGCCGTCCCCGACCTGCTGGCCGAGCTCGGGACGCGGGGTGCCAAACGGCGGGTCGTCCCCCTCGAGTCCTCCGATGGAGAGCCGACCGGTTGGGGCGTGGTCTACACCCTCCCGTTCAGCGACGCGGAGCGCCGGACCGTGCTCGTGGTGGGCAGCGCGCTCGACGACGAGTACGCCCGCGACGTGCGCGGCTACGTCGGGGTCGCGGAGGTGGAGCTGGTGGTCGGTGGGGACGTCGTCGCCTCGACCTTCGACCAGGCCGGGCCGCAGGTGCCCCCCGGCGGGCGGCTCCGGGGTCCCTCGGGGGACGTGACGGTCTCCGGGGTCCAGCCAGCGGCCCAGGGGGACCGGTTGGTCCAGTACCTCCCGCTGACCGCTGGTGACGAGTGGGGCGCACAGGCGCACGTGGGCCTGCTGCTCGACGATCCGTTGGCGCCGCTCGACGCCCGGCTCGCGCGGTTCCGTGCCCTGATGGTGCTCCTGCTCCTCGTGGTCGGTGCGGTGCTCGCCGTGGCCTTCTCGGCCGTCATGACCCGCCCGCTGGTCCGCTTGACACGCACGGCGCGGGCCATCGCCGGCGGTGAACTGGACGCGACCTTCGAGGTCACCCGCCGCGACGAGATCGGACAGCTGGCCGTGGCGCTCGAGCGGATGCGACGGGCCCTCCGGGCCCAGCTGCTCGTCATCGGTCAGCAGGCCGATGCCCTGCAGGAAGCGGCTCGGCGCGTCGTCAGCTCGGGCGACCAGGAGCGGCGCCGGCTCGCCCACGACCTGCACGACGGCATCCAGCAGCGCCTGGTCGTGCTGCGGATGCAGGTCGGGGCGGGGCGAGCCCGTCTGCGTCGTGACCCCGACGCGATCGACGAGGTCGCCGACGGGTTGGCGACGTCCATCGACGAGCTCATCGACGAGCTCCGGGCGACGGCCCAGGCCCTGTACCCCTCGATCCTGCGCGACCGCGGGCTCGGGGGCGCGATCCGCAGCCTCGCCGGCCGCACCGAGGTGCCGATCGACGTCATCCTCGAGCCCGACCCGCTGCCTCGCGTCGACGAGGTCGTGGAGGCCGGTGCCTACTTCCTGGCCTCCGAGGCGGTGACGAACGCGCTCAAGCACGCCGACGCGCGCCGCATCGAGGTGCGGGTGAGTCGCGAGCCGGACGCCATCCGCGTCGAGGTCGCCGATCAGGGCCGAGGGTTCGATCCGGCCACGCTGGAACGGGTCGGGGGGTTGCAGAGCCTGCGCGACCGCGTCAACGCTCTCGGCGGCACGCTGCGCATCGTGGCGCGGCCGGGGGAGGGCACCGCGGTCACCGCGCTGCTACCGGTCGGCATCGACCTCACCGCGGGACGACAGGTCGCCGCGCTGCAGGTAGAACAGGACGGCAGCGACCCGGCGGTTGAGGTCGAGTTCCTCGGACAGGCCGAGCTTCCGGAAGATGGCGTTGGTGTGCTTCTCGACCGACCGGTCGCTGACCGACAGCTCCCGGGCGATGGCGGCGTTCCCCTTCCCTGACGCCATCCGTCGTAGGACCTCGAGCTCCCGCGGTGTGAGGCCGGCGAGCTTGGATGCCGTCCGGCGTCGCTGGGCCTCGAGGAGGGCCGAGACGATCTTGGGGTCCAGCATCGACCCACCGCTCTGCACCTCCTCGATGGCCTGCAGCAGCCGGTCGGCGTCGCCGAGCCGCTCCTTGAGCAGGTAGGCCACCCCGTGGGAACCGTCCTGCAGCAGCTCGAGGGCGTACTCGGGGTCCGCGTGCTGGGACAGCACCACGATCCCCGTCCCGGGGTGCTCCGCCCGGACCCGACGGGCGAGCTCGATCCCCTCGGTGGTGTAGGTCGGTGGCATCCGGATGTCGAGGATCACCACGTCCACCGGGTTGGTGGCGAGCAGCGCGAGCAGCTCGGTGGGGTCGCCGGCGGTCCCGCGCACCTCGAGCCCGTCGACGGCGTCGAGGACCGAGCGAGCTCCCTCCCGCACGAGGTAGTCGTCCTCGGCGATCAGCAGCGTGGTCGGCACGATCGTTCCCAGGTGTCGTCGGTGTCGTCGTTCACGGGCGGCCGCGCAGGCGCAACCCTAGGTGACCCTCCCCGCCACTGCGCGTGACCCCTCCGGCGGCTGTGCGGACGCACCCGGGCGTGTGACGCTCGGGGCCTCGGTGTCGTGGTGCTGGCACCACCACGCCAAGAGCGGTGCCGGCACGGTTCCCTCCCGACCCTCCATCGACCAAGATGCTGGCCGAAGGGCACGGCGAGCGCGTCACCCTCGGTACCGGCCGCCCGGCCGGGAGCGACGTGCAGTACCGCGGACCGGTCGGTCTGCGGCGTCGTGGTCGGACGGGGGGCGGCCACGGCGGGACCCGCGGCACCGCAGGGCGACCTGGGGGACGGTGCGGGGCTTCGCCACCTCGGAGCGGCGCAGGACGATCCCAGCAGGGACCGACCAGCGCCGCTCCACGCTGTCCGCACACGAGCGGGCCGGCGCGCACCTGGGGCGAACCTCGACGCCCCGCGTCTCGAACCTCGCACGGCCCCGGGCTCATCCGGCGGCCGCCGACCCCGGTCGTCCGGGGCGCGAGAGGAGCCGCGTCGTGCGCATCGCTGTCATCGGGACCGGGATCTCCGGCCTCGCCAGCGCCTGGTTGCTGTCCCCACGTCACGAGGTGCACGTGTTCGAGCGTGAGACCCGCCTCGGTGGCCACACCCACACCGTGCGGGTCCCACGGGTCGGCACACCGGGGGGCGCACCGGAGGACGGCGGTGATCTGTCCGTCGACACGGGCTTCGTCGTCTACAACGAGGCCACCTACCCCCTGCTCGTGCGCCTGTTCGACGAGCTCGGGGTCACGACCCAGCCCTCCGACATGTCCTGGTCCCTGCGCTGCGAACGTTGTGACCTCGAGTACGCGGGGAGCGCCCGCGGGGTCGTGGCCCAGCCGGGCAACCTCGTGCGACCCTCGTACCTGCGGATGCTGACCGACATCGCCCGGTTCAACCGGCTCGGGGCCAGCCTGGTCGACGACCCGCGCGCCGACGAGCTGGCCCTCGGGCGGTTCCTGCTCGCCGCCGGGTTCGAGCACGGGTTCCGACACCACTACCTGCAGCCGATGGCGGCCGCGATCTGGTCCTCCGGTACGCAGGACATCGAGACCCTCCCCCTCGGCACCCTGCTGCGGTTCTTCGCCAACCATGGCCTCCTCGGCGTGACCACCCACCACCCGTGGCGGACCGTGGTGGGCGGTACCTCGTCCTACATCGCACCGCTGTCGGCACCCTTCGCCGACCGGATCCACCGGGGCGACGGCGTGGCCGCCATCGAACGTGACCTCGATGGCGTCACCGTCCGCACGGCATCCGGAGCCAGCGCACGGTTCGACGCGGTCGTCCTCGCGACGCAGGCCGACGAAGCGCTCGCCCTGCTCGTCGATCCCCGGCGCGAGGAGAAGGAGCTGCTCGGCGCGTGGGGCTACCGCGACAACGCGACCTACCTGCACACCGATACCGCCCTGCTTCCGCGGTCCCGCGACGCCTGGGCCTCGTGGAACTACCTGCTCGACGATTGCCAGACGCCCTCGCAGCGTGTATCGCTGAGCTACCACATGAACCGACTCCAGACCCTGGACGAGCCGCGCGAGTACGTCGTGACCCTCAACCCCACCGTCCCGCCCCGCGAGGGCACGGTCCTGCGGCGCCTCGACTACCGCCACCCCACGTACTCGCCGGAGGCGGTCGCCACCCAGAGCCGGCTCGACGAGCTCAACGGCCGGGACCGGACCTTCCACGTGGGGGCCTACCAGCGCTACGGCTTCCACGAGGACGGGCTCTGGTCGGCGGTCCGCGCCGTCAGCCACCTCGGCATCCGGTGGCCGGCGTGAGCACCCGGGCTCCCCGCCGCTCGTCGCTGTACGTCGGGACCGTCCGCCACCGCCGGCACCGACCGCGGGTGAACGCGTTCCGGTACGGGGTCTACTGGGCGCTGCTCGACGTCGACGAGCTCCCCGAGCTCGACCGGCAGGTGCGCGGCTTCGGCTACCGCCGACGTGCCATCACGGGCTTCCGCGACACCGACCACTTCGGACCCGCCGACGTGCCCGTCCGCATCAAGCTCGCACGCTGGCTCGCTGACCGCGGCGTCGACCTGCCCGCCGGCCACGTCCAGGTCCTGACCAACCTCCGCGTGCTCGGCCACGTGTTCAACCCGGTCAGCTGGTGGTTCTGCCACGACGTGGACGGCTCGCTGGCCCTCGTCGTGGCCGAGGTGGACAACACCTTCGGTGAGTCGCACAGCTACCTGCTCGACGACCTCGAACGTCGTCCCGACGGCACCGTCCGTGCGAGGACGCCGAAGGTGTTCCACGTCTCGCCGTTCCTCGACGTTGCCGGCCACACCTACGAGTTCGCCTTCGTCCCCCCCGCGGAGCGCCTCCTGATCCGGATGGACGTCCGCGAGGCTGCCGGCGCGCTGGAGGAGGGCGAGCTCGTGCTCACCGCCACCCAGGACGCCCGTCGTGTGCCCCTGACCGGGGTCGCCCTCGGGCGCACGCTGCTGCGCTACCCGCTGGTGACGCTGCGGACCGTCTACCTGATCCACCGCCAGGCGCTCCGCCTGTGGCGCCTCCGCACCCCGTTGCTCCGCAAGCCCATCCCGCCCGACGACGGCTACGCCGACCTCGGGGACGCCCGGTCGGCACGAGGCAGCGGGCCACCCACCATCCCCGCCCCCGTGGTCGCCGGACCGGCGGCCACCGTCCAGGAGCTCGCCTCGTGACCCGCGCCTCGACCGCCGCCGCCCGGCGGTCCCACCGGCCGCCGACCGCCGCGGAGCGGCGTGCGCTGGCCACCGTCTCGGGCATGCTCGCCCAGCTGCAGGTGGGTGCCGTCGAGGTGCGGCTGCCCGACGGCCGCGTGCGCATCTTCGGTGACCCTGACGCCGAGCTGCGGTCGGACATCGACGTCCGCGACTGGCGGTTCCTGACCTCCCTGCTGCACGGTGCATCGGTCGGTGTCGGCGAGTCGTACATGGCCGGGTACTGGACCTCCTCGGACCTGGTCGCGCTCATCCGGATCGTCATCGCCAACCGTCGCGCGCTGCGTCGCATCACGCCCGCGGCCGTGCTCAACATCGCCGGGGACAAGCTCATCCACGGGATGCGCGCCAATCGGCTCGGCCAGTCGAAGCGCAACATCGAGGCCCACTACGACCTCTCCAACGAGCTGTACGCCCTGTTCCTCGACGACACCATGACCTACTCGGCGGCCTACTTCCCCGACGCGACCGTGACCCTCGAGGAGGCCCAGGAGGCCAAGTACGCCCGCTTGGCCGAGAAGGTCCGGATCGACGCGGACTGCCACGTACTCGAGATCGGGTGCGGCTGGGGCGGGTTCGCCTCGTACGTCGCACGGACCCACGGCTGCCGGGTCACCGGGATCACGCTGTCGGAGCAACAGGCCGCCTACGCCCGCGAACGCATGGTGCGCGAGGGCCTCGACCACCTCGTCGACGTGCGGGTCGTGGACTACCGCAAGGTCGGGGGACGGTTCGACCGCATCGTGTCGATCGAGATGCTGGAGGCCGTGGGCCACCGCTACTTCGGGTCCTTCTTCGAGACCGTCGACCATCTGCTCGCACCCGACGGTCTGGCCGTGATCCAGGTCATCACCATCCCCGAGCAGCGGTACGACGACTACCGCCGTCGGCCCGACTTCATCCAGCGCTACATCTTCCCCGGCGGCCACCTGCCGTCGCTCGAGGCGATCTCGGGCGCGATGGGCAGCAACTCCGAGCTGTACGTCGAGAGCAGCGAGAACATCGGCGTCCACTACGCCGAGACGCTGCGCCGCTGGCGTGAGCGCTTCATGGGCAACGTCGAGCAGGTCGAGCAGCTCGGGTTCGATCGCCGCTTCGTGCGCATGTGGGAGTTCTACTTCGCCTACTGCGAGGGCGCCTTCCTGGCGCGCTACATCAACGACCTGCAGCTGGTCCTCACCCGCCCGATGAACGGCACCCTCGGGATCGGACCGTACGGCCGCGAGCTGGTCCCCGTCCGCGAGGCCGATCTGCCGCCACGCCGGCTCCGTCGGACCGCCACCGACGAGGTCGTGGCGTGAGTCGCCTGCCGCTCGGCGCACGGCTGACCGACGCCGTCATCGACCGGGGCCTGCTGCCCGACCCGCTCCTGCGTGCGTCGATCAGGCGGCTGCTGCGGGCGCGACGTGGCGCCATCACCGCCGGTGGGGCCGAGGCCCGGTCGCAGCGCAAGCGCGCCCTGCTGCGTGAACTGGCCGAGGCGCCGCTCGCGATCCACACCGACGAGGCCAACGAGCAGCACTACGAGGTCCCGACCGAGCTGTTCGAGCTGATGCTCGGGCCGCATCTGAAGTACTCCTCCGGCTACTGGCCCGAGACCTCGGGCGAGCTCACGCTGGCCGACGCCGAGGAGGCCATGCTGCGGCTGACCTGCGACCACGCCGGGCTCGCCGACGGCCAGGACGTGCTCGAGCTCGGCTGCGGCTGGGGGTCGCTGACCCTGTGGATGGCCGAGCGCTACCCCACCTCGCGCATCACCGCCGTGTCGAACTCCGCGACCCAGCGCGAGCACATCGAGAAGCAGGCCGCCCTTCGCGGCCTCGACAACGTCCGCGTGCTGACCTGCGACGTCAACGCCCTCGGTGTGGACGCCCACGCCGACGTGGTGACGCCGGCCAGCTTCGACCGGGTGGTGACGGTCGAGATGTTCGAGCACGTGCGCAACCACGGGGCGTTGACGGGGCGGATCGCGACGTGGCTGCGGCCCGGCGGCGAGCTGTTCGTCCACGTGTTCGCGCACCGGTCCGACCCCTACCCCTTCGACACCGGCGGCAGCGGCGACTGGATGGCACGCCACTTCTTCACCGGTGGTCTGATGCCCTCCGACGACCTCCTCCTCCACGCGGTGCGCGACCTCGACGTCGCCGACCACTGGGTCATCTCCGGGACCCACTACGCCCGGACGCTGCGGGCCTGGCTCGACAACCTCGACACCCACCGCGATCGGGCGATCCAGCTGCTCGGCGAGACCTACGGGCCCCGGGCTGCGACCGCGTGGTTCCACCGGTGGCGGGTCTTCGACATCGCCTGTGAGGAGCTGTTCGCCTTCGCCGGCGGCGACGAGTGGCACGTCAGCCACTACCGGTTCCTCTCGCGCCCCTCGTGAGAGGCGACCGCTTCTCGCGCCCCTCGTGAGAGGCGACCGCTTCTCGCGCCCCTCGTGAGAGGCGACCGCTTCTCGCGCCCCTCGTGAGAGGCGACCGCTTCTGGCACCCCTCGTGAGCGGGACGACCGACGGTGGTCCCTCGGAGGAACGGACGCGCTGCGGCAGGCATGCTGCGGTCCACCCCTCGACGAGAGCGCACCCGTGACCGACGATCTGCTGTCCGATGCGACCCGGCGCCCGCAGCGGGCCTACGAGCACGCCGAGATCTCCGACGAGCTGCTGCACCGGCTCGAGCAACCGAGCTCGTCGCTGAAGGTCTCCATCCCGGTCCGCATGGACGACGGGTCGCTGCGCGTCTTCCCCGGCTACCGCGTCCGCTTCGACGACTCGCGTGGGCCCGCGAAGGGCGGGATCCGGTACCACCCGGACGTGGACGTGCGCGAGGTCACCACGCTCAGCTACTGGATGACCTTCAAGACCGCGCTGCTCGACCTGCCGTTCGGTGGCGGCAAGGGCGGGGTCCGCGTCGACCCCCGGTCCCTGTCGACCGCCGAGCTCGAACGGCTCTCCCGCGGGTACGTCTCGGCGGTGGCCGACGCCCTCGGTCCCGACATCGACATCCCCGCGCCCGACGTGGCGACCAACGAGCTGGTGATGGGCTGGATGGCGGACGAGTACGACAAGATCGTCCGCGGACACGTGCCGGCGGCCTTCACGGGCAAACCGCTCGCCCTCGGTGGCATCCCCGGACGTTCGTCGGCCACCTCGGACGGGGCCTTCCACGTGCTGCGCATCCTGCGCGACCGGCTGCTGTCCGGGGTCGAGACGCCGACGGTCGCGGTCCAGGGGTTCGGCAACGCCGGCTCCCAGCTCGCCGCCACGCTCGCCTCCGACGGCTACCGCGTGGTCGCGGTCAGCGACTCACGGGCCGCCGTGCACGACCCGGACGGGCTGGACGTCGGCAAGCTCGTGACCCACAAGCAGGGGACCGGCAGCCTCGAGGATCCGCCTGTCGGTGAGGTGATCGACGCGGCCGAGCTGCTCGCCCTGGACGTGGACGTCTTGGTCCCCGCGGCCCTCGAGGGTGCGATCCACGCCGACAACGCCGGTGATCTCCAGGCTCGCGTCGTGCTCGAGGTGGCCAACGGACCCGTCACCGCCGATGCCGACGAGATCCTGACCGAGGCCGGGGTGGAGGTCGTCCCCGACATCCTGGCCAACGCCGGTGGGGTCACCGTCAGCTGGTTCGAGTGGATCCAGGGCCGGTCCGGCGACCGCTGGGACGCCGCGGCGGTCGAGGAGCGGCTCGAGCGCCGGATGGTCGCCGAGACCGAACACCTGACGCGGGTCGCCAGCGGCCGTGACCTGCCGCTGGTCACCGCCGCCTACGTGATCGCGCTCGAACGGCTGTCGGCCGCCGTGGACGCGCAGGGCACCGCCCGGACCTACAGCGGCGGCTGACCCGAGCCGACCGGTGCGGGGGGTGGGTCCGCCGCTCCGGCCGCCGGCGGGGTGCCGGTGGGAGGCACCGCCCGTTCCTCGCGGAGACGCTTGAACCAGTAGGCCCCGTAGGCGATCAGGGCCAGCACGGCGAAGCTGTACCACTGCAGCGCGTACGACAGGTGGCTGCCCTCGTCGAACGGTTCCTCCGGGTAGACCACAGGGAGCGCATCGAGGCCGCGGGCGGCGACGGCCTCGGAGCGAACAGGCGGCGGATCCTGCGCCGTCAGCCGCACGATCATCGGGAACGTCGGACCCGGTAGCTGGCGCGCGATGCGGTCGACGTCGGGGACCTGGAGGATCGTCAGCTGCCCGTCCACGGGGTTGCGTGGACCGAAGCCCGGCTGCGGCACGCTGCGTTCGAGGTAGCCCTCGACGGTCACCTCGCCGCTCGGGGGTACGGCGTCGGCGAGCGGAGGTGGGCCGAGCTCGCGCGGGACCCAGCCGCGCCGGACCAGCACCAGCGTGCCGTCATCGAGCTCGAGCGGGACGAAGGAGTCTCGCCCGCTCTGGCCCCGCAGCTCACGTCCCTCGAGGAGCAGCTCCTCGTCGGCGAGGTAGGTCCCCGTCGCGGTGACCCGCCGGTACTCGAGGGCGTCGTCGTCGACCGGTCCGCCCGACGCGAGTTCGGCGACGTCGACGGCCGGGGCACCCGCCCGCTGCTCGAGCCGCTGGTTCTGCTCCCGGCGCTCCTCGAGCCGCTGGAACTGCCACTGTCCCAGGCTGGCGAGCGCCACGACCACGGCCAGGACCACCACGTGGGAGGCCAGGGCGGTGGGGCGCAAGAGGGATCGCATCACGGCCGGAGGGTACCGCTGGCGGCAGGGAGGGCCGTCGGCGTCGGTGGTCGCCCTGTGGTAGGACGGGGTCGGACAGGAGCGCACCGTGGGTGGCGAGGATCGCAGGACGGGGGCATCGACCGCGGGGTGGTGGCAGCGGTTGCGGGCGAGGCCCGCGCTGCTCGGCAGCCTCGTCGCGGTCGGCGTCGGCGGCATCGTGTTCGTGCTGGTGTGGTTCCAACCGCAGACGCTGCTGTTCGACGACGTGGTCGACGAGGAGTTCCCGCTGACAGGTGCCGGGCAGGATTCGGCCGGGGCGGCCGACGAGAACCCTGCGGACGCAGCGGCCGAGCCGGACG